>JAHENA010000027.1:0-30126 GCA_024643405.1 Flavobacteriales bacterium
TTGGATATGCCTATCAGGTAACCATCAATGATTTGTCAAGTTACAATTCAGGTACTCATGTTATTACCATAGGATTAGATTTTCTACGAGGAATTAGTAATTGTCCTTGTACTCAAAGTCCAGTACATTAAATTTTGTAGAAATCAAGTTTCTATACCTTCTTACCAGTCATAATTTATCAGTCTTAATTATTGCCAGAAATGAACATTTAATCTGTTAATAATTTAAGACTGCAACTTATAGTGGTAATTTGTCAAATATTAATAAATTTGCACCTTTAAAAATTATTTTAGATGACAAACAATAATATCCATCCATATAAGCCAGCGAAGAATTTTGAAAAGAAAGTAGCTTACTTTAGTATGGAGTTTGGTATCCACCAAGCATTAAAAATTTATTCAGGAGGTCTTGGTTTTTTAGCTGGATCTCATATGCGTTCTGCGCATGAACTCAAACAAAATGTTATAGGTATTGGTATGTTATGGAAATACGGATACTATGACCAATCAAGAAATGATGACCAAACATTACGTACCGATTTTACTGAAAAGGCATATCATTTTTTAGAAGATACGGGAATTGAGGTATCTGTAAAATTGCATGATAATCCCAATGTAAAAGTGCGTGCCTATGTTTTGAAACCAGAAATTTTTGGTTCAGCACCTATTTATCTATTAAGTACGGATGTGGATGGTAATGATTTTTTATCGAGAACAATTACCAATCACTTGTATGATGCCAACGAGGTAACTAGAGTTTCTCAAAGTATTGTTTTGGGAATTGGAGGAGCAAAAGTAGTAGAAGCTTTAGGTGGTGCAGACATTTATCATTTAAATGAAGGTCATGGGTTGCCGGCTTTTTATTATTTAAAGGATAAGGGCGTAAAAAGAAATCAATTTGCTTTCACTACACATACTCCTGAAAAAGCTGGAAATGAAGAGCGAGAGGGACGTCATTTAAATAGATGTGGTTTTTTTGGTAAAACCCTTTCTGATGCAGAATTAGAAAAAGAAACAGTTAATGGTGGTATGATTAATTATACAGTGTCCGCTCTTAGAATGGCAAAAAAAGCAAATGCTGTTTCAAAATTGCATGCCGTTGTATCTAATGATATGTGGAAGGATTATGATAAGATTTGCAAAATTATTCCCATCACAAATGCTCAAAATCAAAACTTTTGGCAAGACATCCAAATTAAAAAATCTTGGGAAAAAAGAAACAGTAAAGCCTTTAAGAAAAGGAAAGGAGAACTGAAGCAACAATTATTTGAAGAAGTTCTAAATCAAACTAAAAAAATGTTTAATCCAAACGTATTAACCTTTGTTTGGGCGAGACGTTTTGCGGGTTATAAGCGTGCAGATTTATTGTTACATGATATAGAACGGTTTAAAAGATTAATTTCTAACTCTAAATATCCTGTACAAATTATTTGGGCTGGGAAACCATATCCGTTTGATTATTATGCTATTGATATTTTTAATCATTTAGTTAATTATTCTAAAACAGCCCCAAATTTGGCCGTTTTAATTGGGTATGAAATGGATTTATCTAGAAAGCTTAAGGAAGGTTCTGATGTTTGGTTAAATACTCCTAGAATTACTCGTGAAGCTTCAGGGACAAGTGGTATGACAGCAGCTATGAATGGTTCTATTAACGTATCTATTAATGATGGATGGATTCCTGAATTTCAAAAGGATGGGAAAAACTGTTTTGTCTTACCTGAGCTTGACCATACTATGCCAGTTTGGGAACAAGATAAATTAGATGCCGAAAATTTATACGATATTCTTGAGAATAAAGTGATACCTATGTATTATGATCGTCCTGAAGAATGGCAAAAAATGGTTTTTCAAGGAATTGATGATGTCATTCCAGAATTTTCAAGTCATAGAATGGCAGAGCAATATTATAAAGAATTGTATAAATAGTTTAGATATTAAATTCAAAAGGCAAGTTGTAAAAACTTGCCTTAATTTTTATAATGGAATTAAAAGTCAAACAAAGGATAGCATTAGGAACGTATTTTTTCTTATCGGGACTTAGTTTTGCTACCTGGGCCTCCCGAATTCCAACCATTAAAACATTTTTTAATTTAAACGAGGCAGAGCTCGGTACGATTCTTTTAGCAATGCCTATAAGTTCATTAATTGGTTTGCCTATTTCTGGATGGTTAGTCTCAAAATTTGATAGTAGGCAGCCTTTATTAGTCTCCTTTGTTTTATTTATTTTTTCATTGATTTGGATTGGTTATGTTCAATCTACATTTATGCTAGTTGTCGCTATTAGTTTCTTCTCATTTTTTATGCGAATACTTAATATAGCTATGAATACGCAATCCCTTATTTTACAACGAAAATTTGAAAACCGCATCGTGGGATCTTTTCATGGGCTTTGGAGTACCGGAGGTTTGTTTGGTGTATCCTTTTCTACTTTAATGGTAAAACTTCATGTAGGTATAGCCATACACTTACTTGTAGTTTCTATATTTTCATTGATTCTTATTTTTATCGCCTATAATTTTACGATTAAAAATGATAAATCGCCGACAGGTAATAAACTTATTTTTGGAAAACCAGATCCCTTTATTCTATATTTAGGAGTCATCATTTTTTTAGCTGCTATTTGTGAAGGTGGTATGTTTGATTGGAGTGGTGTATTTTTTAAAGAAGTTATTAAAGAAGAGGTGTTTACATACGGCTATCTTTCTTTTATGACTTGTATGGCATTATCAAGATTTTATTCTGATAAAATGATAAACAAAATAGGTGCTAAAAGGACTTATGTATTTAGTTCTACAGTCATAACACTAGGTATTTTAATTGCCATTTTATTTCCGTTTTTCGGGTCTGCACTTTTAGGATTTTGTTTGGTTGGATTTGGTACTGCCGCTATTTTTCCAATGACCTTTGCCTTAGCGGGTTCATCTGATAAGTATTCACCGGGAATGGCTATATCTATTATTTCAACATATGGTATTTTAGGAATGTTTATTGGCCCACCTATGATTGGCTATTTAGCGCATGCTTTTGGGTTAAAGAATGCCTTTTTTGTTTTTGTAGTCGTTGGCCTTTTAATTATTCCAATTTCTCAGAGCTTTTTTAGATTTCAATCTAAAAAGAATTAATTTTCAATTATTTCAATCTCAAATAATTTATCCCAACGTTTACCAGTTACGAATACTGTTTTGGTTTTTGGATTATAAGCAATGCCATTTAAAACATCTAATCCTTGATGTTGTTTAACTAACTTCTTCAATGGAGAAAAATCAATAACACCAATTACAGCGCCATTTTTAGGATTAATTATGGCTACGCCATCTTTTTGATATCTGTTAGCATAAATTTCACCATTTATCCATTCAAGCTCATTAATTTCTTTGATGGGTCCTTTGTTGGTATATACTTGTATATATTCTTGCTCTATTAAATTTTCTGGGTTTAAGATCCATATATCTTCAGAGCCGTCACTTTTATAAATTACGTTACCATCATTGCACAATCCCCAACCTTCCTTACTTTTTCCGTACTTAAAACTATTTATTTTTTCAAAAGAGTTTAAGTCATATATGAAACCAATCCCTTTTTGCCAGGTTAATTGATAAATTTTATTATTTAAAATGGTTAGTCCTTCACCAAAATACGCATCGGCGAGATTTATGTTTTTAAGGATACTTCCTGTTTTATAATCAACCTTTCTTAATTTACTTTCTTTGTATTGACCAGTACTTTCATATAAAGTATCATTAAAAAATTCTAAACCTTGTGTATATGAAGTAATGTCATGAGGATATTCATTAATTATCTTATAAGTGAATATTTTTGGAGTTTCATTATTCAGAATAATAATGTTTTGAAAGACAGATTGATGCTCATTATTAAAATACACCACAGCCTCAATGGTTTGTTTGCCTAATTTAAAATCGATTAAAGAAGAAGATTCCCCAATAGTTTTATTATCAACTTTAAAAACAATGGAATCTATAGTTTGATTCTTTGGATTTTCTACAGATAAGCTTAAGGTTTCATTATTTGAATACGTATTGTTTTTTGAATTCGTTTTTAAGATAAAACCACCTTTGTTTTGGCCATTATTTGTCCCGCAGCCTATTTGTAATAGACTTAAAAATATGATTATGAGGAATTTGAAAATATTCATTTGGATTGTAAATTTTTAGCAAGATATTTATTTAAAATCAGTTTAAAAAATCATTGTGAAAGTTTTAAAAGGGTTGTATCTTTGCACCCGGCAAGTCCTACACAACCAGCTCCTGTTGAATCCTCCAGGTCGGGAACGAAGCAAAGGTAAATGGTCGTAGCGGTGTGATGTAGGTAGCTTGCCTTTTTTTGTGTCTTTTTCTTTCCTTAAAATCAATTACAATAGTAACTTTATCGTTTTAAAAAAATATAAAAACATGTCTAAAGTTGTTTTAATTACCGGTGGTTCTTCAGGAATTGGTAAATCTATTGGTGAATTTTTAAATAAAAAAGGCTTTATTGTATACGGCACAAGTAGACAGCCTGAAAAATACAAAGACAGCAAATTTCCTATTTTGCCTTTAGATGTAAAGGATGTAGATTCCATAAATGGGTTAGTCAAAACTATTATTGAAAAAGAGGGCAAACTTGATGTCTTAATAAATAATGCAGGCGTTGGAATAGCTGGCCCCATAGAAGAAATTCCTGAAGAAGAAATAAAAGCTAATTTTGAGACTAATTTTTTTGGACCAATAAATCTAATTAAATCAGTTTTACCACAAATGCGTCAACAGCAATCAGGTTTAATTTTAAACATTACCTCTATTGCTGGTTATATGGGCTTACCTTACAGAGGGGTATACAGTGCCAGTAAAGCGGCTTTTGAAATTATTACAGAATCTTTTAGAATGGAATTGAAAGATTTTAATATTCAGATGACTACTATTGCTCCTGGTGATTTTGCTACCAATATTGCCGCTGGAAGATTTCATTCACCATTACTTGAGAAGTCTCCTTACCACAAACCTTACGGAAGTACTTTGGAGTTGATGAATTCACATGTGGACAGTGGAAGTAATCCAGAAATAATGGCTGAAGCAGTATTTAAAATTATGAATACTGAAAAACCCAAAGTGCATTATAAGGTTGGAGCCTTTATGCAAAAGTTTTCCATTGTATTAAAACGAATTTTACCCGATAAAATATATGAGAAGTTATTGCTAAATCATTATAAGTTATAAGTTTTTTTGAAAAATATTTGGAATAAGTTCTTTTAAATTAATTATTTATGAAAAAAATATTTTCACTAATGCTTTTGGTAACTTTAGTTCTATTGAATAGTTGTCAAGACGTTTTGGAGTGCATCATAAATAGGCATCCAGAACTTTCAAGTAATGCCCTTGCACCCGCCCAGGTTGGTCTATTGTATAGTGAAATAATTACTGCTGAAATTAAAAATGAGCCATCTGATGACAGTTATAACTACTATTTCTCCATTGATGGGAAATTCCCAAGCGGAATTGAATATTATATAGATTACAGGACAATTATAATAGAAGGGACACCGTTGGTTTCCGGAACATATAATTTTACAGTTAGGCTAAGCGTTGAACAGTCAAATAAATATAGTGAAGAATGTGAAAACAGTTTTAATGATTGTGATGGATTATGTGAAGAATCAACGAGTAGGGACTATACAATCTTAGTAAATTAAAAATGGTGAATTATTTGTTCATATATTTTTAATATAAATTTCCTTACTAAGTGACTAATTATTGTAAATTCGCGATTATTTTTAAAGCAGAACCTAAACAACTATTTTCAATGAAATTTTTTATCGATACAGCAAACCTTAATCAAATTAAAGAAGCACAAGGCTTAGGAGTTCTTGATGGTGTAACAACGAATCCATCATTAATGGCGAAAGAAGGTATCACAGGTCATGATAATATCATGAAACATTATGTAGATATTTGCAACATTGTTGATGGTGATGTGAGTGCAGAGGTCATTGCAACAGATTTTGAAGGTATGATTCGTGAAGGTGAAGCCTTAGCTGAATTACATGATCAAATTGTGGTAAAATTACCAATGATTAAAGATGGTATTAAAGCGTGTAAATATTTTTCAGAAAAAGGAATAAAAACGAATGTTACTTTAGTGTTTTCTCCTGGGCAGGCATTGCTCGCCGCCAAAGCTGGAGCAACTTACGTATCTCCATTTATTGGTCGTTTAGATGATATTTCTACAGATGGTTTAAACTTGATTTCTGAAATTCGTCATATTTATGATAATTATTCATTTGAGACTCAAATTTTAGCAGCTTCAGTGCGTCATACCATGCATATTATTGATTGTGCCAAATTAGGTGCCGATGTGATGACTGGGCCTTTAAGTGCTATTGAAGGGTTGTTAAAGCATCCATTAACTGATTTAGGGTTAGCTCAATTTTTAGCAGATTATAAAAAAGGAAACTAAAGGATATAAATTAAATTGAAAAAGCCTCAAACTTAAAAAGTTTGAGGCTTTTTCAATTTAATAAAGTTTTGTTATCTGCTTATGAGGCCTAAAAGCTGTTCTTCAAAGTTACTAGAGAACATATTGGCATTGCTATTGACAATAATATGATCTTTATCAATGATAATTACTTTAGTCATAGGATAAATAGCAAGGGTATGCATAGATTCTTCAGGATTTTTAAACTGAAACTCATTTTTGTCTGAGAATCTATTACTTTTTAAAGTTTTCTCAAATGTTTTAATATTTTGTTTATCAATATTAACAGCAATAAAATCAATTTCTGGATACTTGATTTTCAGCTCATTTACTTTATTATGACTGTCTTTAAAATGCTCAAAGAATTTATGTGACCAAAAATATACTGCCGTAGGTCTTTTGATTAAAGAATTAAAAGTTAAGTCAGAATTTTGAGAATTTACTAAATTAATATTTGGGAATTTTTCACCTGGCTTAAGATTATTTAAAGCAATTGTAAGATTAGATATTATTTCATTGTTTTTGTTATCAGTACTTTTACTTAAAAAGGATTTTTTAATAGTTTCGTTATTTTCAACGTCTTTGTTTTTTGTTAAAAAAGACATGGTAAAATAAAATAACAAATCGTTTTTAATTGTTTGGTTGCTTACTAAGCTATCAATTAAGTTTAACTTATCGATATTGTAACAGGTAGACGTAATACTAAAATGATTTTCCCTTGAATGATCTAAATGCTTCTCTAGTGATAAATTATTAAAATTAGATCTCAAAAAAGAGTTATAACTTAAATACTCTAAATAACCTTCTTTATTGTAATCAACATCTTTTCTATAACTATAAAACTCTTTTGGCAGATCTTTAATAACGGTTTTGTTGTTATAGCCATAATTTATAATCGGATAAATTTCTTTACTGGAATAATAGTTGTAATTGATATTGGCTTCAGCAATTTCCTTAAATAGTGCTGACGTTTTATTTTTATTTATAAAATCGCGAAGCGCTTTATTTTTCTTTTCTTTAATTTCATCAATTTGGATTTCAAATGCGGCAGGATCTAACTGACATAGTTTAAAAATTTCTTTTTCAATAATTTCATTTTGTAAAAATTCATTGATAAAATAATTATTTTTTTGTGCCCCGGGGCCGCTATATGCTATGGATTCATCAAAATCAAAAGTATTTAATCTCAGCATGATGCTGTCATTAGGTTCTAAAAGAACCATTTGGATTTCACTGCCATGACTGAATGTGTAAAACCCAGATTCAAGATCATTAATTTTATATAAAAATCTATTATTATTGTCGAGTTTAATAGTGTCTAGGACTTTATTAGATTTTAAAAGCGTAATAAAATCGTCATTTGGATTAATGATTTCACCACCTAAATAAGCATGTTCACCTGCCTCTTTAATATCATTTTGACAGGCAAATAGTAATACGCCTATTATTATACAACAACTTAAAATTCTCATAATTATGACCCCTCAATGGCATTCGTATTTAAAGCCATTATCATACAAATTTATAGGTTGCAATTAAGATGTGTTGTTAAGACGTTGTTAAATATTTGATGCTTTAGGTTAGTTGTTTCATATTCAATTTGTTATAAAAATAAATTTAGTGTATTATATATGAAATATCCTTTAAAAAATTAAACAAACTAAGTTTCGTCTTACGGTTTGATTTTTCTACTTTTGCACAAAATTCAAAACAACCTTTATGTTATCAGTTTCAAATCTTTCAGTACAATTTGGTAAACGCATTTTATTCGATGAAGTAAATACAACATTTACTCAAGGTAACTGTTATGGAATTATTGGAGCTAATGGTTCAGGAAAATCCACTTTCTTAAAAATAATTTCTGGTAAACAAGATCCAACCTCAGGGCAAGTTAGTTTAGAGCCAGGTAAACGTATGTCAGTTTTTGAGCAGAATCATAACCTTTATGATGAGCATACTGTTTTAGAGACTGTATTAATGGGTAATAAGCCGCTGTTTAAAATAAAAACAGAAATGGATGCCTTATATGCTGATTATTCTGATGAGAATGCAGATAGAATAGGGGAACTTCAGGTTCAGTTTGAAGAAATGAATGGTTGGAATGCTGATAGTGACGCGGCATCTATGCTTTCAAATTTAGAAATTAAGGAGGAATTACATTACGTTTTGATGAAAGACCTTGATGGAAAGCAAAAAGTACGTGTGTTATTGGCACAAGCTTTATTTGGAAATCCAGATGTATTGATTATGGATGAGCCTACCAATGATTTGGATTATGAAACTATTTCTTGGTTGGAAAACTTTTTAGCTAATTATGAAAACTGTGTCATTGTTGTATCACATGACCGTCACTTTTTAGATGCGGTTTGTACACATGTGTCAGATATTGATTTTGGAAAAATCAACCATTATTCAGGAAACTATTCATTCTGGTATGAATCTTCTCAATTGGCTGCACGACAACGTTCACAACAAAACAAGAAAGCTGAAGAAAAGAAAAAGGAATTAGAGGAATTTATTAGACGATTTTCTGCTAACGTGGCTAAAAGTAAACAAGCGACCAGCAGAAAAAAAATGATTGATAAATTAAATATAGGAGATATTAAACCGACCAGTAGACGGTATCCAGCCATTATTTTTGAAAGAGAAAGAGAAGCTGGAGATCAAATTTTAAATGTTCATGGTTTAGAAGCTTCCATTGATGGCGATTTGTTATTTAAAAATATCGATTTGAATCTGGCAAAAGGCGATAAAGTGGTGATTTACTCTAAGGATTCAAGAGCCACAACAGCTTTTTATCAAATTTTAAATGGTAAAGAAAAGGCAGATGCTGGTGAATTTTCTTGGGGTATTACTACAACACAATCATATTTACCACTTGATAATAGTGAGTTTTTTAATAACAGTTTGTCATTAGTTGACTGGCTGAGACAATGGGCAAGCACTGAAGAAGAACGTGAAGAAGTATATATTCGTGGGTTTTTAGGAAAAATGATTTTTAGTGGAGAGGAAGCCTTAAAAAAATCGAATGTGCTTTCAGGTGGCGAAAAAGTACGCTGTATGTTAAGTAGGATGATGATGCTGAGAGCTAATGTATTGATGTTAGATGAACCTACCAATCACTTGGATCTTGAGAGCATTACTGCTTTCAATAATTCCTTAACAAATTTTAAAGGCACGATATTATTTACGACTCATGATCATGAATTTGCTCAGACTGTTGCAAATAGAGTGATAGAGTTAACTCCAAATGGAATAATTGACAGGTATACCACATTTGATGAGTATATGCAAGATCCAAAAATTAAAGAGTTACGATTAAAAATGTATTCCGTTACAGCTTAAAAAAAGTTATTAGTCTTTTAAGTTAGACGTAATTTCTTCGATAACAGGCACTGCATTGTTCACTTCATCTTTATGAACATAAATTCGTTGAAGATTTGGATTAGATGCACCAAAAACTGATATAAGACCAGATTCCGTCTCGTCTTTAACTACAGCATTAATTCCTATTTCTTCAAGAGCATTAATCATCTGCTGAACAATAATAAAACTTCCTGTGTATATTTTTATATAGTTAGAATCTTTCATTGTTTTAAAAATTTAGGTTTACTTAAAGATACAATAATTTGAAATAATAGTTTCCTTTTGTTGGCCATTATAAGAGAAAAATATTTTTTTCAATTAAATAGTAATAGTTTTATATTTGTTATTATAATTAATATTTTAAGGTCTAGTGAAAAACGGTACAGTAAAATTTTTCAATGAATCTAAAGGATTTGGATTTATTATTGAAAGCGGTTCTTCAAATGAGTATTTTGTTCACGTATCTGGTTTAATTGACAAAATTACAGAAGGAAACAAAGTAGAATTTGAATTAAAAGACGGTAAAAAAGGATTAAACGCGGTTAACGTAAAAGTTATAAAATAATCGATTTTAATTTTTTTACAAAGATTAAAGCCTGCTCTGTGCAGGCTTAATTATTTAATATATTGTTATTTATTAGTTTTATCTACAATAATTCTTTTATCTCTGTTTGTTAATTCCCACGCGGTATAAAAAATAAGTTTAGCTCTTTTTTCCAGCAAATCATATTCTATTTTATCCGGTGTATCTGATGGTCTATGATAATCAGCATGGGTCCCATTAAAATAAAAAATAACGGGAATATTATTTTTAGCGAAATTATAATGATCAGACCGATAATAAAATCTGTTAGGATCATTGTCATCATTATAGGTGTAATCAAATTCCATTTGGAAATATCTCTGATTAACTTCTTCAGAAATATTATGAAGCTCGGTACTTAATTTATCCGATCCAATCAAATATAAATAATCAGTATTATCAATATGTTTTGGATCAATGCGGCCAATCATATCAATATTTAAATCCGCAATTGTATTCACTAATGGGAAAATGGGATCCACATCTGTATAATATCTTGATCCGTAAAGACCTAATTCTTCCCCAGTAACATGAAGAAATAATATAGATCTTTTCGGTCTGTTTCCATCATTAACAGCCGCTTTGAAAGCTTTAGCAATTTCTAAAACAGCAACCGTTCCAGAACCATCATCATCTGCGCCATTATTTATTTGTCCGTCACTTGCAATTCCAATATGGTCTAAATGTGCTGATATAACTAAGACTTCATTTGGTTTTTCAGAACCTTCAAGAAAGGCCACTACATTTTCAGAAGCTTTTATGCCGCTACTAAAAAACGATTCTGGTATTTCCTGAAAGTAATCATTGTCGCCCAGTGGTGAAGGAATGCCATTATTTAAATAAAATTCTTTAATGAATTCTATGGCTTTTTTTTGACCAGGCTCACCTGTACGTCTACCTTCAAATTCATCAGAGGCATAGATGTAAAGAGCTTCTTTTAGGTCTTCTGATGTAATGGTATTCGCATATTTAGAAATATCAATTTCTTTTTCAATGTTTGAAGAGTTGTTTTGGCTATTACAGCATTGTAAGCTCAAAAAACTTAATAGAAAAATTATTTTTTTCATTATTCTGATTTAAGAATTATTAATTGATGATTCCATTGTCAACTTTAATGCGATGATCAAGATTTGCTAATTGCCAGGCGGTAGCGAAAATTAGTTTAGAACGCTTTGCTAATAATTCAAAATCAATTTTGTCTGAAGTATCTGTTGGTTTATGGTAATCGGCATGTTCTCCGTTAAAATAAAAAATGATAGGAATATTATTTATGGCAAAATTATAGTGATCAGAGCGATTATAGTAATGATTAGAATCATTTTCAGAATTATATTTATAATCCAAATTTATATTGTAAAATGTAGTATTAACTTTTTCTGATAAATAGTGGAGTTCAGTACTGAGCTGGTCAGAACCAATTAGATATAAATAATCTTTATTATTTTCATGAGCTTTATCCACCCTTCCAATCATATCAATGTTTAAGTCTGCAACCGTATTTTTTAATGGAAAAACTGGATGTGTAGTATAATACTCAGAACCTAATTTACCTATTTCTTCAGCCGTAACATGAAGAAACAAAATACTCCGTTTGGGGCTATGTCCTTCAATGGAAGCAATTTTAAAAGCTTGAGCAATTTCCATTAGAGAAGAAGTGCCAGAAGCGTTATCATCCGCACCATTGTTTATTTCACCATCCTTTATGCCGAGATGATCATAATGAGCAGATATTATTAAAACTTCACTGGGCATCTCAGAGCCTTTAATGTAAGCCAATACATTCTCTGAAGATTCATTACTTTTTGGTAAAAATGATTTTGGAATAGACTGAAAATAAGTATTGTCATTTAAGGGAGATGCTATTTCCTGTGATTGATAGTAATTTTTAAGATATTCTGCCGCTATTTTTTGTCCCATTTCACCGGTTGCTCTACCTAATAGGTTGTCGTCTGAAAGAGTTAAAAGATGCTCTTTTAAATCCTTTGGAGTAATGGATTCGGCATATTTAATAACTAAAGAACTATCAACAACACGAATATTATCTTTTAAATTTTGAATTTTTGTTGTGTATCTTGTAGATGAACATGAACCAACTAAGGCAAAGGCTGAGGCAATTAATAAAATTTTCATTGAGAGAATATTATTTCAATAGTCAAATATAACAAAAAACCGTAAAAATCGTATTTTAGTCAACGCTAATATCATCTAAATTAGGGCCTTCTAAATCTGACATGTCTCTTTTTTAAATTCTGTGCCTTTTGCTCTGAGCATATTTTAATTAGTTAATTTATAATTAAAAATAGACCTTTAAAAGGAGTTAGGTCCAAAAGAATGATAGTTTAAAAAATAGTAGAATTTACTTTTTATAACGTCGATATTAGTATTAAACGTGCTTAAAATACTACCTGTTAATTTTTAAACTATTATTTAATTTTTGATTTTAACGTACTATTCAACTGACTTTTGTCATAGTTTTAGTTGTTTTCAAAGATTATATTTATTAATAATTTTAAACACCATATAGATGAAATCAATACTACTGCCTACGGATTTCTCTAAGAATTCAGTAAACGCAATTAATTATGCAATGGCTTTGTTTAAGGAAGTTTCTTGCGATTTTTATTTATTAAACGTTCAAAAGGCTTCTTCGTTTATTTCTGATGACATGATGGTAATGGCATCTTCGGCAACCATATATCAAACAATTATTGATGTTTCTAAAAAATCAATTGCTAATTTGATTTCCAAGCTTGAAACAAAATATAAAAATGATAAACACACTTTTCATTCAGTTGTTGATTATGATAATTTTATAGATTCTATTAATCAAGTTACACTCAATAAGCAAATTGACCTCATAGTTATGGGAACTAAAGGAGCAACTGGTTTAGAGAAAGTTATTTTTGGAAGTAATACTGTACATGTCATGCAACGATGCGTAGCTCCTGTTTTGGCAATTCCAGATGGTTGTTTATTTACTAATTTAAATAGAGTGGCCTTCACTACAAACAATTTAACTTTACATAATATTGATGAACTAAGCCCACTTATAGAATTGGTTACTCTTTATGATTCTAAATTGAATGTACTACACTTTGATGATATTGAAGGTCTTAATAATCAAAGAAAGGAAAATAAAAATTTTTTAAAAACGTATTTTAGTGACGTCACCTATGAAAATATTGATTCTTTTAGTACTGATTTATATAAAACACTTGAAGAATATGTTCATGCCAATGACATTAAATTAATTGCCATGATGCGTAAAAAACACACGTTTTTAGAACGCTTGTTCAATAGACATCCTGAAGAAACTCTTGCATTTAGTATAGATATTCCATTTTTGGTAATGGAAAACACTTTAAGTATTTGATGTTTTATTGTGAGTTAAGGAGTAATATATGATGCTTTTATTGTAACATTTTTTACATTAAATCGTCTTATTACTGTATCAATCAATAAACATTAACCATGATGAGACAAGACAATCAACTATTAGTAGTAACCCATTTAAGTCAGCTTGCAACGTTATTGACTGGTTTTGGGGGCTTAATTATCCCTTTAATTCTTTGGGCAACTCAAAAGGAAAAGGTTTATGAAATGGATGAACAAGGCAAGCGCATTGTGAATTTTCAATTAAGCCTACTGGTTTATGCCCTAATTTGTATTCCTTTAATTTTTTTACTAGGATTAGGAATTCTTTTATTAATTGGGTTAGGAATTATTTCAGTAGTTTTCCCCATCATAAATGCAATTAAATCAAATAACGGAGAATCGCCAACATATCCTTTATCTCTTAATTTTATTAGTTAGTTTAGTTAGAACGAGATAAATAAAAAGCTCACCAAAAGGTGAGCTTTTTTAATATAAATGAGCCTTATTTACTTAATTATTCAGCATTACAGGCATTACTAACATCGTGATAAATTCACCTGAATCTAATCCGTCAATAGGTGTTAAAATACCAGCACGGTTAGGTAAACTCATTTCAAGTTTCACTTCATCTGCATTCAAATTATTTAACATTTCAGTTAAAAATCTTGAATTAAATCCAATTTGCATGTCATCACCTTGATAGTCACAGGTCAACCGTTCTTCAGCTTTATTGCTGTAGTCAATATCTTCCGCAGAAATATTTAATTCAGCACCTGCAATTTTTAATCTAATTTGATGGGTTGTTTTATTTGAGAAAATACTAACACGCCTTACAGAATTTAAAAATTGGGTTCTGTCTATAACCAACTTATTAGGGTTTTCTTTAGGAATAACTGCTTCGTAATTTGGATATTTACCATCAATCAATCGACAAATTAATTGAGAGTTTTCAAACGTAAATTTTGCGTTAGAATCATTATATTCAATAACAACTTCTTCTTCACTACCAGCCAATATACCTTTTAATAGATTTAAAGGTTTTTTAGGCATGATAAATTCTGCGGGTTGATTGGCTTTTACGTCTTCTCTTGTGTATTTTACAAGTTTATGAGCATCAGTAGCTACAAAAGTTAAACCTTCAGAAGAAAATTGAAAAAATACCCCACTCATAACAGGACGTAAATCATCATTTCCAGCAGCAAAAATTGTTTTACTGATGGCAGTTGCCAAAACATCACCTGTTACAATTGTTTTACTTGGGTCTTCAAGGGCCACTGATTTTGGAAATTCCTCACCATTGGCATAGGCTAGCGCATATTTACCATGGTTGGAACTTATTTCTATGGTGTTGTTATCTTCAACTTTAAATGTTAATGGCTGTTCAGGAAATGTTTTTAAAGTTTCAAGTAATAAGCGTGCAGGAAGTGCAATACTACCTTTACTATCGCTTTCAACTTTAAGTAGAGAAACCATTGTAGTTTCTAAATCACTTGCAGAAACCGTAAGTTTTGAATTGTCTAATTCAAATAAAAAATTATCTAAAATAGGTAGTGTATTAGAACTGTTAATGACGCCTCCTAATACTTGCAATTGTTTTAATAAATATGTACTTGATACTATAAATTTCATTTGATTATTTATATTTTTTAATTGACAAATGTTGCATTCATTGGATTAAAATTTCACTTTAAATAAGCTTGAAATCATGAATGGTTCATGTTTTTATAATTGGTTTGGTTAAAAAAAATGCTATTTACAAATATATTCCATACAGATTAATATAGGAAACAAACTTATTAACATTTAGCCCGTAAATTTTTTCTTTCTAATATAATTGAAAGATAGGCCAAAAATAGCTAATATGCCTAATGGTAGTAATATATTAAAGATTTGCCAATATGTTTTTTGATTCGCTATTTTATCCTGATCTAAAAAGGCAACATCAATTTCTTTTGAACGAATGTTTATAAGTCCATCATCATCCAATAAGTAATTGACTGCATTCATTAAAAATTCTTTATTGCCGTAGGTTTTTCCAGTCCATCTATCAAACCCCAATTCTTGCGGGACATTTCTAACAACATCATTTTTAATAACGTCTCCATCAGCAATTACAATCATTTTTGTTGGAACACTTTCATTCTTTATATTTATAAGTTGAGAAGGTTTGACACGGTTTTTATATACAGAAGTAAATTCACCTTCTAATAAAACAGCTAATACCTGATTACCTTTATTAAAAAGACTTGGATCTTGCTGCTCAGTAACTACATCTAAACTAATTTCTCTTGGAGTACCTTCTAATTTTGTTAATGGAGCACTTTCCAACAAAATGGTTTTCTTAATGTTGTTTTTTATAGTATCCATTGGGTTGGCAAAATCGAATTTTACTAAGTTCAAATTATTCACAATGGGATGTTTACTTGTTGATGAAGCAAGCGGAGAATAAGGCCATTGTAAATGTTGAAATTGTGAATTACTGCCTTCACCGATAGCCAAAGTGATTGGAGCTGAATATAAGGTGCTAATTAGTAATGGGTTAATACGAACGCCATATTTAAAAAAGAAATCAGTTAGGTTTAAGTCTCTTGCAATAGCAAAAGTCTTACCTAATTCATTGTATAGACTATCTTTTTCAATGGCTACTTCGTCTAAAAGCCATAAGCTTTTCCCTCCATTCATCGTATATTGGTCTAACACTTGTTTTTCTGCTTCAGAAAAGGCCTCCGTTGGTTTTGCAGCAATAACTAAATCGAATGTTTTTAGTTGATTAAATACTTTTTGAGGATTAACAGAAACACTATCTAAGGTAAAAGGTGCTATAAAATAGTATTCACCAAGTTTTTTGACAAAATCAAAAAGGTATTTATCTTCAAGTTCTCTGTTCCCTTTTAAAACCGCAATTTTTCTGCGCTTAGGCTTTGTTAATTTACTGAAGCCATCAGCAAATGCATACTCTAAGTGCTGGACAGAATTTGAAACCAGTTCTTGTTGTGAAGCACCCATTTTATTTTTAACTAACGAAATGGTAACCGTTTCATTTTTATAACTAGCCAAAGCCCATGGAAAAATAACTTCATTTGTGCTTTTTCCATTTTCTTGAACACTGAGCTGCATGGGCGTTAACCCACGTTGTGTAAGTTGTTGTATATTACTATCACGGGTTGCCTCATCCTCTAAAGGATTGATAAAATGAAATATGATATTACTATTGTTGGCGGAAAATTCTTCAAGTAACTGTTTTGTTTCTTGTTGTAAACGTTTAAATTCTGAAGGAAAATCATCACCAATTAAAAACACATCCACAACTATTGGAGACGACACTTCTTTAATAACATTTAATGAGGCTGTGCTTAAGGTGTAACGCTTATCTTGTGTTAAATCAAAACGTTTAAAAACTAAACTGCTTAAATAGTTAACAGCTATTAAAACAATAAATAACAGAATGATTTGTTTGCTATTTTTCTTCAAAAGTCTTTTCTAATTGATATTGTTTTACATTCGTCACAATATTGTTTTTGAATTCTAATTCAAAACATTCTTGCATCATGTTAAAAGCTCCGGGCTCAAAACCTAAATTATAGTTCCACCTTTCTGGTGAATTGGCTTTTATTGAATCATCCCAACCAAACCATTCGCTTGTCCCAAGTAAAGTTTCAACCTCTTGCTTGTTTTTCCCAATGAATAGGCTGTCATTAATTATTTCTTTTATCATTTCGTAACGTAAAGCAGGCTTTGCTTTCCAAGCTTCGGTTTCAAAATATTTTTGGTGATGATAACTACTAAAAATATTTATAAATGGATAAAAAACATAAAAATAAACAATAGGTGTTAACAGGATAGTAATTAAAAAAGTAACCCATTTTCGTTTATCAATAGTATTAGCAAAAAGCCAAACCAAGATAAATACGATGCTTATAAGAATTACAAAAACAGGGGTAATTATCATATACTTAGTTTTTAAAGTTTGATTTAGTAAGTGAAATAAAAAATACAGTAACACTTACAAAATAAATAATATCACGTGTATCTAAAACACCTCTGCTCATGCTTTTAAAATGATAACTCATACCCAGTTGTTCAAAAAACGGACTGGATATAAAATCAGCAATTCCTTCAAAACCGATATAAAACAGAAAACATAATGACACCGCTATTAAAAATGCTACGATTTGGTTTTCTGATACAGTTGAAGCAAAAACACCTATAGCCGCATAAGAAGCAATTAAAAACAGCAGGCCAAAATAAGAACCAATAGTACTTCCGGTATCTAAATTACCTACAGGACTACCCAATTCATAAATGGTATAAACATAAAACAATGTTGGTAAAAGAGCAATGATGATTAAAATTATAGCACCAAAATATTTACCTAAAACTATTTCTAAATTTGAAAGCGGTTTAGTTAATAAAAGTTCCATGGTGCCTTGTTTTTTCTCATCAGAAAAACTCCGCATGGTTACAGAAGGAATTAAGAACAATAAAATCCAAGGCGCTATTAGGAAGAAAGAAGATAAATCGGCAAAGCCATAATCTAATATGTTGAAATCACCTTTAAAAACCCATAAAAACAAACCGTTTAATAATAAAAATAGGGCTATAACCAAATAGCCTATGGGTGAGGAAAAAAATGTGTTTATTTCTTTTTTTAATATGGCTAACATTTCTTTTTATTTAAACTAGTGTTTCTAATTTATCAAGACTCCAAGCTTCGGGTTTTGAATTAAATAAAGCCTTTGTTTGTAGCCAAACGCTTTTAAATAAATCTGATTGTCTGTAATGTTCCAAATCGTTTTCAGATTCCCAATAACTATAGGTGAAAAATATATTTGAATTGACTTTATCTCTATACAATTCTAACAAATTACAACCTTTAAAAGCCCTTATTTTGTTTTTGTTTTCTTCAAAATTATTTAGAAAATCATCAATATGTTCTTCAGAAAAACTCATTTTTACAATTCTTACAAACATACTTAAATTATTCTTTTAAAAAATTAATACTTACTGTATCCATCAAGTTTAATCCCATTAATGTGGAAGCACTTCCAACAGTGGCACTATTGCTTTTATAAACGGCTATTTCTAAAAAATTACCTGAATTAAAAACGACTAAACCTCTGCCTTCATCATGTCTTTTATCTTCAGGAATTTCAAAATTCACAAAATCACTGTATTTTTTGTAGATAGTTTTAAACTTGTAGCTTCTTGCAGAAATCTCAAAATTTCGTCCTTTCTGAATGGTTTCAAAAAATGATTTTTTAATATTCGTTACCACATTCCCATAATTATCAATGTATATCACGCTGCCTATAATTTGTGATTTATCCTCGTTTACATAAGGAACCACGTTTTTAATAGGCTTTATTTCAGTTATGGGTTTTCCTATGACTTCTAAAGTTCCTCCTCGAGCAATATGACATGCCACTTTTGCAAATACATCAAGCACAGGAAAACTTGTTTGAATTTTATCATGAATGTTAATTTCAACAATTTTTTCTGGAGCTATTTCGGTACAAATCATACTCATTATGCCATTATTTGCACAAATAAAATAATGGTCATCCAACTTCACGCCTATATGCTTGTTTTCTTGATTTAATTCAGAATCTACACCAATAACATGGATGGTTCCTTTAGGAAAACTGCGATAAGCATTTTGAATAATATAAGCGGCTTCGGATATGTTAAAAGGAGATATTGAATGTGAGATATCAACAATTCTTATCTGAGGTAATTCAGTATAAATAGCTCCTTTAATCGCACCAGCAAAGTGATCTTTTTCACCAAAATCAGTCGTCAATGTGATAATCGCCATGTTTATAATTGTTGATATGTTTTTTCTGTGAGCTCACCCAAATTTATGTATTTTTGAGTTTTACAAAACTAATAAATCATTTCATCTGATTAAACTTTATTTGGGTTTATGTTTGATGAATTTTGAAAACAAAAACGAACGCCTTTGAACGAAATTATTATCGAACTTGAAGAGATATCTCCTAAAGAATTTTTTGGAGAACACAATATCAATATTGAACTTTTAAAAAAATATTTTCCCAAACTAAAAATTGTAGCAAGAGGCAATAAAGTTACGGCTTTTGGAGATGAAGAACTTCTTGAAGAATTTGACAGAAGAATTACGATGCTGTTAAAGCATTTTGCTAAATACAATAAGCTCGATGAAAACACGATTGAACGTGTTTTGACAAGTCAGAGTAGTGACGATTATTCAACATCTCATCAAAGTGGACAAGTTATTGTTCATGGAGTTGGAGGTAAGTTAATTAAGGCGCAAACTGCGAACCAGCGAAAACTAGTAGAGAGTATGCGGATAAACGATATGGTTTTTGCTATTGGTCCGGCAGGTACAGGTAAAACCTATACTGGTGTCGCCTTAGCAGTTCAAGCACTAAAAAATAAAGAGGTTAAACGAATTATATTGACGAGACCTGCTGTTGAGGCTGGTGAAAATTTAGGATTTCTCCCAGGTGATCTGAAAGAAAAACTAGACCCATATATGCAGCCATTGTATGATGCCTTGAGAGATATGATTCCAGCTGAAAAACTGGCGATGTATATTGAGAATGGGACTATACAAATAGCGCCGTTGGCTTTTATGAGAGGAAGAACTTTGGATAACGCATTTGTCATTCTAGATGAAGGTCAAAACACAACGCATAATCAAATGAAGATGTTTTTAACCAGAATGGGAAAAAACGCTAAGTTTTTATTAACGGGGGACCCTGGGCAAATAGATTTGCCAAGACGTACTATTTCTGGATTAAAAGAAGCCTTGTTGATTTTGAAAAATGTAGAAGGTGTTGGAATGATCTTTTTAGATGACAAAGATGTGATTCGACATAAATTAGTTAAAAAAGTAATTGAAGCTTACAAAAGTATTGAAAATAGAGAGTAATGAGTCAAACAATTATTGATACCAATTTTAGTTTTCCTGGTCAAAAAAGTGTTTATAAAGGAAAGGTTAGAGAAGTTTATAACATTAACAATAATTTGTTGGTTATGATAGCGACTGATAGATTGTCTGCTTTTGATGTTGTAATGCCTAAAGGCATTCCTTACAAAGGGCAAATTTTAAATCAGATTGCCACTAAATTTATGGCTCAAACGGAAGATATTGTTCCAAATTGGCTCATTGCAACGCCAGATCCAAATGTCGCCGTTGGATATTTATGTGAACCTTTTAAAGTTGAAATGGTTATTCGTGGTTATATGTCGGGTCATGCTGCCAGGGAATATAAGGCCGGAAAAAGGAAATTGTGTGGTATCAACTTACCTGAAGGCATGAAGGAGAATGATAAGTTTCCTGAACCTATCATTACTCCGGCAACTAAGGCCGAAATGGGTGATCATGACGAAGATATTTCAAGAGAAGATATTTTAAAGCGAAATATCGTTTCAGAAAAGGATTATTTGGTTTTAGAAGATTACACTCGGAAATTGTTCCAAAGAGGAACTGAAATTGCAGCTTCAAGAGGATTGATTTTAGTGGATACTAAATACGAATTTGGAAAAACAAAAGAGGGAAAGATTGTTTTGATTGATGAAATTCATACACCAGATTCGTCTCGTTATTTTTATGCCGAAGGCTATCAGGAGAGGCAGGATAAAGGAGAAGCCCAGAAACAACTTTCAAAAGAGTTTGTGAGACAATGGCTGATTGCTAATAATTTTCAAGGTTTAAAAGGTCAAACCGTGCCAATTATGAGTGATGACTATATAGAAACCATTTCTGATCGTTATATTGAACTTTATGAAAATATAATGGGAGAAACATTTGTTAAGGCTGATGTGTCCAACATTCAAGAGCGTATTAAAGCAAATGTATTGGCTTATTTAAAATAAAAAATAGTTTTTTAATGACCTTAAAAAGACCTTACTAGTAATGAGGTCTTTTTTATATGCTTAATTTGGGTTGTGCTTATTGATTTGTGTGGATGTTGTAGCCGATTTGTAACCAATTATATGTCATAAAGGTTGAGACTTAATCGTAATGAAAACTTTCAAAAACCAAATAAAAACGGCTATAATTTTTACACGATATTAGTGTTAGGTTTTAATTTTCTTTTCTATTAACCGTGAATGTATAGGAATCTCTTACAAAATAGGATTGAATTTTTATTGATTTAAATTCAATTTCATTTTCACTGACAACTTTATATTCGTAAACGTCAGTTTTATGACCTGTGCAGTTCTCATAAAATATACCATGTTTTGTCCACCAATGACCTTCTTCAGTACTTTGGGAAGTGTACTCAGGATAATGGGTCTTGAAATTGATAATGTAGGTTCCATCCTGATTTCTAATCATTTCCCATTCCTGTTTTGTGTCTTTATATTGATCCCCTGATTCTGAACCGACCCAAGTACCAACTAAAGATTTGTCAAGATGCTTTAATTGCCTTTTGCTTAATTCAGAGGTCGTCTTACAAGAAGTCACAACGAGCGTAAATATTAGAATATTTACAATGTATAATCTAATTTTCATACCGGTCATATATTTTTAAAATTATTGCAAACGTTTAAGACATGAATCCTGTTTAATGATTTAAATTCACCGATAGGGCAAGTTAGTTTTTTAAGATGAAATAATCAAAGTAAAACATTAGGTATAAGAACTAAGTTTTTAACAATATCGAAATTAATTTAGTATAATCCTTTGTCTAAAACTTAAACTAATGATAGGTACTACTTTTTAAATCTATCTACTATTTTCCTTGCTAAATTATATACAAAATGGTTGGTCTGCGCATAATAAAATGATATTAGGCAAACTACTATTATAAAAACTAAAGCACCTATAATAGCCTCAGTTGGGTTTAAAGATTGGTTATAGAACCTTTTTAAACCAACACCTGTAAAACTTCCAAAGAGAATCACAAAATGAATGACGTACATAGAAAGAGTTTTTTCACCTATACGTGCAATTATAGATTGTTTTAAAAAGCGCTCAAACGTATAAAAGACACCAAATAGAATTAAAACATTTCCTAAACGTGTAAACAAATAGTTGTAATCTGCGCTGAGAATAAGTAGTTCAATATCTGTTAAGTAATACAGTTCTTTTAAAAACCACGAAGAATGATAAACTAGAAAATATCCCACTAAAAAAAATATGATTATAGTGAATATTTTGAACCGATTTCTGTGAGCGTGTCTAAAAAAAATGGTTGATAAAAACGCTCCAAAAGCGGTATACCCAAACCAGGGCAAAATAGTAAACACGGAACCATTAATTTTTGTCATATAATTAGCAAAAAATAGGGGTAGATCTTTTATCACCAGATTCCGATACATTGGTTCAGTTAAAAAGCATAAAAATCCTAAAATAAATAAAACAATAGAGAATATATAACTATGGCGTTTAAACAGTATATGCAATCCAACTAATAAAATAAGGGATAAACCAATACATTGCAGGACATCTATCACCAGAAAATAGGTATCAAATGACCCTACAAACCAACTGAATAAATTAACGCGAAGACTATAACCAATAACAATAAGCAATGAACCCCTAAATAATCCTTTTTTTATTCTTGGGCGGTCATCTCCTTTGGCGTTGGCACGTAATAATAAATAAGCAAAAACTAATCCGGAAATGGTAAAAAAGGTTGGCGCCGTAATCCCTCTAAAATAAGACCAGATGTTATATACTTGATTTGATGTATCTCGGTAAACAGGATCAATTAAAGTATCAATAAAATGCCCCTGAAGCATCATTAATATGGCAAATGCCCTCACGGCATCTATAAAATATAAACGGTTAGAATTCAATTAATATTAGTTTGATGTGGATAAATATAATCTAAAAATTAAAAACAAGTCTATCTTAATAAACTGAAAGTAATATATTAGTAAAAAAATGTTTTTCAAGTATGGATTTTCTAGATAATATTATTTCTGAATTTGCATCTTTTATTTGGGGATTACCACTACTTATACTTCTTATAGGAGGCGGATTATATTTATTAATTCTTTCAAAATTCCTGCCATTTAGATTTATTTTACATGCGATAAATGTTTTGCGTGGAAAATATGATAATGCAAATGATAAAGGTGAAATCACGCATTTTCAAGCTTTAACAACAGCCTTATCTTCAACAATAGGCATGGGAAATATTGCCGGTGTTGCAGTTGCTATTAGTATTGGAGGACCGGGTGCCATGTTCTGGATGTGGGTAAGTGCCATTATTGGAATGTCAACCAAGTTTTTTACTTGTACGTTATCTATTATGTTTCGGGGCAAGGATAGCATTGGTAATATTCAGGGTGGCCCTATGTATGTGATTATGGAAGGTTTGGGTAAAGCCTGGAAACCTTTGGCAGTTTTTTTTAGTGTTTGTGGTTTAATTGGAGCTTTACCAGTTTTTAATGTGAACCAATTAAAACAGGCTATAAATGATATATTATTAATTCCGAATGGTGTTGAGGTCAGTTTTATGTCAAATTTAATCATTGGATTAGTTTTGGTTTTAATAACTACTATAGTTATTTTAGGGGGATTGGATAGAATTAGTAAAACAGCGTCAAAATTAGTACCAGGTATGGTCATCCTTTATTTTTTACTAGTTCTGATAATATTATTTGTTTACAAAAGTGAAGTTCCAAAATATTTAGCATTAATGGTTACAGATGCTTTTAGTGCTCATAATTTTAAAGGAGACACTTTTATTGGAGGTGCTTTAGGAGGTTTGATTTTGTTAGGAATCCGAAGAGGTGCTTTTTCAAATGAGGCGGGTATTGGTACGGCTCCAATGGCTCATGGTGCTGCGAAAACAAATGAACCGGTGAGAGAGGGCTTGGTAGCCATGATTGGACCCGCCATTGATACACTTTTTATTTGCACATTAACGGCACTAGCTATTTTAGTAACTGGGGTATGGCAAACTAGTGATTCCAATGGTGTTACTTTAACTGCCAGTGCATTTGAAAATGCCATTCCTTTTTATGGCAAATACCTGTTGCTAGTCTGTATAGCAACGTTTAGTATTTCTTCATTATTTTCTTATTCATATTACGGTACAAAATGCATGTCCTTTCTATTAGGAGATCAAAATAAACACTATTATAATTACATCTATATAGCCAGTATCATTTTAGGGGCTACAACCTCGTTAAATATGATGTTAAATTTAATTGACAGTGCTTTTGCTCTTATGGCTATACCTACTATGATAAGTACCTTAATTCTAGCTCCACGAGTATTAAAAGAAATTAGCCTGTATAGAACTAAATATTTTTAAAATATATGCTAAAATAGTATATTTATGCTAAAATAACATACATGAAAATTCATCAGTGTCCAAATTGTGGCTCAGCGACTTACATTAAGAGCGGAATTGTTAATGATAGACAGCGCTATAAATGCAAGTCCTGCGGTTATTATTTTTCTGTCGACAAGATAGGAAAAAAAATAGATGAATACTATGTTAATAAGGCGCTGCAACTGTATTTAGAGGGATTAACATATAGAGAAATTGAACGTATTTTAGGGGTCTCTCATGTAAGTATTATGAATTGGGTTAAAAAATATAATATTAAAAGACCAACGAGTACCAACTATCATCCAACCTATAAAATACTTAATGCTATTGAGCTGTCAAAATACTTCCAAAAGATTGAAAACTTATCAGGTGCGGGGGTTGTGGTTACGGAATTAGGTGATAAGTTTATGCTAATAAAATGGGAGCGTTTCAGAGATTAACTATAGTAAATTAACATTTATATATATTGATTTTTTTTTAACAAATTCTTTTTTGGAGATTAGTACTGCACACAAAACCAATTTACTAACTAATCATTCAATAATTTATGAGAAAAAAAGTCAGTTTACTAATAGGCTTTTGCCTATTTGCTTTACAGTTTATGTTTTCCCAGGGTTCGCCGGATTATTCAGGTGGACTTAAAGTGAATTTAAACGAAGATGGTTCAAAATATTTTCGAATCATTTCTTGGGCTCAATTCTGGGTTCAGAATAATTCAGACAGGCCTTTAGATGCCAACGGAAACGAACAAAGCGATTTAGATTTTAGCTTACGTCGTGCACGTATTTTAATGTATGCGCAGATTAATAAAGATTTTTTAATCTTAACTCACTTTGGGCTTAATAGTCTAAACGCTGATAATATGACGGCTATAGGAACAGGAGACCGGTCACAGCTCTTTTTTCATGACGTTTGGGCACAATACCGTTTAAGTGACAATCACGCAATTGGAGGTGGTTTACACTATTGGAATGGTATTTCCAGACTCAATAATCAAAGTACCTTAAACATACTTACTCTGGACAACCAGCGTCAAGCATGGGCAACATTAGGGTTAACTGATCAGTTTGCCCGCCATGTGGGTATTTACCTTAAAGGAAATCTTAAAAAATTACAATATCGCTTGGCGATCAATGATGCTATAACCAATAATTTACAGGCAAGTGCAATTCCAACTAATGGTGGCGCAGCAGTATATTCTGGTAGACGCTTACTAGGTTCAAAAGAAGCTGGTAGAAATTATGCAGGTTATTTTGATTACAATTTCCTCGACCAAGAATCAAATTTTTTGCCATATAAAGTAGGTAGTTATCTTGGTGAAAAAAAAGTGTTTAATATAGGTGCCGGATTCTTTCTTCATCCCAATGGTGCTGTTGTAGCTAGTAACTCAGGACAATTATCTGGAGAAGATGTTTCTATCTTTGCAGTAGATGCCTTCTATGATTCACCAGTAGGCGAAAATGGCGCAGCTATTACCGCTTATGCATTAGCTCAATTTAACGATTATGGTAAAGACTTTACTTTGGGGACCACCTATGAAACGGGGTCTTTAATTCATGGTCATTTTGGTTATGTTTTTCCTTCTGAAAGCAAGACAAAGTTTCAGCCTTACATCCAATTTGATAATCGCCAAATTGATGCTATTAATGATACTGCAACCTCCTTTGGAATAGGAGCTAACGCTTATTTTAGCGGGCATAATTCAAAACTAACTTTGGAATATTTCAACACAAAATATGCTAATAATGACGCTGTTGGGACACTAACGCTGCAAGCTATGATATATCTATAAAAACTAACAATTATGAGTGAAAAACAAAAACATGCAACTGCTTATTGGAAAAAAAACTTAAGTTATTTGGTTATATTATTAACTATTTGGTTTTTAGTTTCTTATGGAGCAGGAATATTATTTAAAGATGAATTGAATAATATAAAATTAGGTGGATTCAAACTAGGGTTTTGGTTCGCGCAGCAAGGGTCAATATATGTATTCGTGATTTTAATTTTCGTTTACGTAAGATTAATGAATAAACTAGATAAAAAATTCGGTTTCGACGAGTAAGCCTTAACTAAAAAAATAAAAATTATGAGTGTACAAACTTGGACATGGATATTAGTAGGGGTTACTTTTGCCCTTTATTTTGGAATTGCATTTTGGGCCAGAGCAGGTTCAACTAAAGATTTCTATGTTGCCGGTGGCGGTGTTTCACCTTTGGCAAACGGAATGGCAACTGCCGCAGATTGGATGAGCGCTGCTTCATTCATTAGTATGGCTGGAATCATATCATTTGCAGGATATGATGGATCTGTTTATCTGATGGGATGGACAGGAGGTTATGTGCTTTTAGCGCTACTATTAGCGCCTTATTTAAGAAAATTTGGAAAGTTTACAGTTCCTGATTTTATTGGTGATAGATATTATTCAAATACTGCTAGGACAGTAGCTGTTATTTGTGCTTTAATAGTTTCTTTTACTTATGTAGCAGGACAAATGCGTGGCGTTGGTATTGTATTTTCTCAATTTTTACAAGTTGATATTAACCTTGGGGTAATCATTGGTATGGGTGTTGTTCTTGGATTTGCGCTTTTGGGCGGAATGAAAGGAATCACATATACTCAAGTCGCTCAATATTGCGTATTGATTTTTGCTTTTATGGTACCCGCCATTTTTATCTCCTTTCAAATGACTGGAAACCCAATTCCACAGATTGGAATGGGCAGTAAAACACATGATGGTGTCTTTTTACTAGATAAGTTGGATACGCTTCATACGCAATTAGGATTTAAAGAATACACCAGTGGTACTAAATCTACGTGGGATGTTTTTGCTATTACATTAGCATTAATGGTGGGAACAGCTGGTTTACCTCATGTTATTGTTAGATTTTTTACCGTACCAAAAGTAAAAGACGCAAGAAAATCGGCAGGATTAGCCTTGTTATTTATTGCAGTGTTATATACTACTGCACCAGCAATTGCCGTATTTTCAAGAACTAATCTTATAGAAACGGTAAGTAATAAAGAATATGCTTTAATTCCAGAGTGGTTTAAAAACTGGGAGAATACTGGATTAATTGCTTGGGATGATAAAAATGGTGATGGAAAAATTCAATATGTAGAAGGAGCTTCATCTAATGGAAAACCTGTTTACATTAAGGAAAGAGGTGCTCATGGGGAACGATTAATTTCCAATGGTAATGAAACTGCTAATGAATTGTATGTTGATAGAGATATCATGGTATTAGCAAATCCTGAGATTGCTAATTTACCAAACTGGGTTATAGCATTGGTTGCAGCTGGAGGTTTAGCCGCTGCTTTATCAACAGCCGCTGGGTTGTTACTAGTGATTTCAACGTCTATTTCTCATGATTTAATTAAAAAGCAGATAAAACCAAACATATCAGAGAAAGGTGAATTATTAGCTGCCCGTATTTCAATATTTGTTGCAATTCTCATAGCAGGTATTTTTGGTATTTATCCGCCTGGGTTTGTCGCAGCGGTCGTGGCTTTAGCTTTTGGCTTAGCAGCAGCTTCTTTTTTTCCTGCTATTATTCTTGGAATTTTTGATAAGCGAATGAATAAAGAAGGGGCCATTTCAGGGATGATTGTTGGAGTTACAATTATGTTGTTTTATATGATACGATATAAAACCGGATTAATTGGGATTATGGATGCTAGACCAGCTAGTGAATGGTGGTTTGGAACATCTCCAGAAGGTTTTGGTACTTTAGCAATGATTTTAAATGTCATCGTTTCTGTAGTTGTTTCAAGATTAACAGCTGCACCACCATTACATGTTCAAGAAATAGTGGAAAGTATAAGAATACCAAGCGGAGCGAGTGAAGCTTCTTCACATTAATAACTCTTTGTCTATATTTAAAAACAGTATTGCATGTATTTGCAATACTGTTTTTTCTTAAATTTAAAAGAATTTTAAACTGGAATCATGAAAAAGCGTCACGAACAAAAACTTGTTGTTTTATCAATAATTTTATTGTTACTTTTAAACGTTCCGTTTATTTTGATTTTTAATTTAGGTGGTGAAGTATTTGGATTCCCAACATTTTATTTTTCGATATTTTCAATTTGGTTATTTTCTATAATCATTTCTTTTATCATTTTAAGAAGGCACTATGAATAACTATGCTTTAATAAGTATAATCATTTGTTATTTAGGGATTTTGTTTTTCATCGCTTTTTTGGCTGAGAAAAACTCCAAAAGTAAGTGGGTAAATAATTCAATTGTTTACAGTTTATCATTAGCTGTTTATTGTTCTGCGTGGACGTATTATGGTAGTATAGGTATCGCCGCAAATTCAGGAATTAGTTTTCTTCCAATATATTTAGGCCCTGTAATTGCTGCGCCTTTATGGATTCTTGTTCTTAGAAAAATCATACGAATTTCTAAGCAGCATAAAATTTCTTCTTTAGCTGATTTTGTTTCACTTAGATATGGAAATAACCGTTTTCTGGGTGCTTTAATTACAGTAATTTGTGTTTTTGGAATTGTGCCATATATTTCATTGCAACTTAAGGCTATTTCAGAAACATTTGAAATTATGACTGATGACACCAGTTATGTTTCTAAGTATATTTTTGATGATTCTACATTTTATATTGCTGTTCTGTTAGCTCTTTTCGCCGCCTTTTTTGGCACACAATCTACCGATGCATCAGATAAACATCGAGGTATAGTAGTAACCGTTGCTTTTGAATCAATTTTGAAATTGGTGTTTTTTTTAATAATTGGCGTGTATGTTACTTTTTTTCTTTTTAATGGTACTTCAGATATTTATGATAAAATTTCAATGATTCCAAATTTCGAAAATTTATCTAAAATAAGTGGTTTGGAAGCAGGTTTTGATTGGTTTTTTATGATGATGATCTCATTTATTGCTGTTTTTTTATTACCCAGACAATTCCAAGTTGCGGTATTGGAAAACAACAGAGAAAAACATTTAAAACAGGCAATTTGGATGTTCCCTTTATATTTACTTCTATTTAATGTTTTTGTGATTTTTATAGCATGGGCAGGGAAATTAACATT
>JAHENA010000027.1:30226-33018 GCA_024643405.1 Flavobacteriales bacterium
TAAAACCGTATGCCCTTTTTGGAATTGATTTTTTATCTCCACCGGCACATGCATTTTTTTGGAGTATGTCTTTAAACGTAGCTTGTTATCTTGTTTTTTCTTTGTCTTCAAAAGGAAACTATCGTGAACGAAATTATGCAGAAATGTTTGTAGACAGCCGAAATTTTTCTTCGTTACAAGATAGTGCTTTGGTTTGGAAAGGCGAGGCATATGTGTCAGATATAAAAAATGTCTTGAATAAATTTTTAGGAGAGGAAAGAGCTCAACGTGCTTTGAGTTTATTTTTTATGAAGTATAAAATCCCTCCTAATACACAAATGGCTGATGCCAGATTAATTAATTTTTCTGAAAAATTGCTGACGGGAAGTATTGGCAGTGCTTCTGCAAAAATATTGATTGCAAGTGCTGTAAAGGAAGAACAAATAAGCTTGGTTGAAGTATTAAAAATACTGGAAGAATCAAAAGAAACTATTGCCAATAATAAATTGCTTCGCGAAAAATCTGAAGAATTATCTGTTCTGGCTTTAAAACTAAAACAGGCTAATGAAGAATTGATAAGTAAAGACATGCAGAAAGATGAATTTTTAGATACCGTTGCACATGAATTAAAAACCCCAATTACTGGTATTAGAGCATCTACAGAATTGTTGATTGATGAAGATGATATGCCTTCTGAGATTAAGGCTGAATTTTTAAATAACATGCTTAATGATTCAGACAGACTTACAAGGCTCATAAATAATATTCTGGACTTTGAAAAATTGGCAAAAGGGAAACATGATTTAAATATTAGGCAAAATAGTATAAAAACAACTATAAATTATGCTATAGCTAGTGTTCAACAATTAGCAATCAATAAGGGAGTTTTAATAACAAATGACAATTTAATAGACTTCCGTTTTTCATATGATGAAGATAGAATAGTTCAGGTAATCACCAATTTACTATCAAATGCCTTAAAGTTTACAGAGTCTGGAAAGGGTAAAATTACCATTGAATATAAAATGATAAACAATATGTTTGAAGTATATGTTATTGATAACGGAAAAGGAATTCCTGATGAGGATTTTGAGCATATATTTAGTAAATTTTATCAATCAAAAAATCAAAATACAATTAAGCCTCAAGGTAGTGGATTAGGTTTAGCCATATGCAAACAAATAATTGAACAGCATAATGGAAGTATTTGGGCTAAAAAAGGCAATAAAAATGGCACAACCTTTGTTTTTAAGCTACCTTTTAATTAAATTGTACAAGATTATATGAAGAAGAAAATTTTAATTGTTGATGATGAGCCAAACATAGTAATGACTCTTGAATATACTTTTAAAAAACAAGATTTTGAAGTGTATATTGCAAGAGATGGAAGTGAAGCATTACATATATTAGAAAAAAATTTTCCAGATATTGTATTATTGGATATCATGATGCCAGGTGTGGATGGTTATCAAACTTTAAAATATATTAAAGCGCAAGACAGTTTAAAGAACACAAAAGTGGTTTTTTTAACTGCTAAAAATAAAGCTTCAGATATTGAAAAAGGCTTAAAACTTGGAGCAGATAAGTATTTAACCAAGCCATTTTCAGTAAAAAAAATAGTTTCAGATGTACTTGAACTACTAAATTAATTTTGGTTTTGTGTGCTAACAACCAATGTTTAATTTAAGTAAGTAAATATGAAATTTCAGTTAAATCCTTTAGCATCAGATATTTTGATAAGTATCTATGTTATCGTTACCCTATTCTTTCGTTTTAAATTAGAAAATAATACAGAAGTCAGTTATTTAAACTCCATAGTTATGGGAGCGGCTCTTGTTGTTATCCTATGGGCTCTTATCAAATTAAAAGTTCTAAATCCAGATTGGTTTGGTTTATTTAATAAAAAAAACAATTAATTATGAGTTATCAAAAACATTACGACCGTAGTATTGAGAGCCCAGAACAATTTTGGGCAGAACAGGCAAATAACTTAAAATGGTATAAAAAACCAACCACTATTTTATCAAAAGATGAAAATGGTTTTGACCGTTGGTTCGCCGATGGAAAACTAAATATTTGTTATTTAGCAGTTGATAAACACGTCGAAGCTGGGTTTGGAGAACAAACCGCCATCATATATGAATCACCAGTTACACAACAAAAAGTTTTGTACTCTTTTAACGAAGTAAAAAGGCGCGTAGAAAGATTGGCTGGTGGACTTCGTGACTTGGGTGTAAAAAAAGGTGATACGGTTATTATTTACATGCCAATGATTCCACATGCAGCATTTAGTATGCTGGCTTGTGCTCGTATTGGAGCAATACATTCTGTAGTTTTCGGAGGTTTTGCACCTAATGAATTAGCTGTTCGAATAGATGATTGTAAACCAAAAGTAATCATTACTGCAACTTCAGGAATGGAAATTGACCGATTGATAGCGTACAAACCTTTGGTTGATGAGGCTGTGGAATTAGCAATTCACAAACCTGATAAAGTTATTGTCTATCAGCGTAATTTAGGTGCAGTTAACCCAAAAACGGAACGCTATATTAGTTATAAAAAATTAGTAAAAAATTCTGAACCTGTTGATTGTGTTGAGATGAATTCAACCGATCCGTTATATATTTTATATACTTCTGGAACCACTGGTAAGCCAAAAGGTATTTTGCGTGACACAGGGGGTTACGCAACTGCTTTAAAATATTCCATGAAAAACATTTATGGTGTTGATGAAGGAGATACTTTCTGGGCAGCATCAGATGTTGGCTGGGTTGTTGGGCATAGCTACATTGTTTACGGACCTCTTTTAAATA
>JAHENA010000104.1 GCA_024643405.1 Flavobacteriales bacterium
CTAATTTCATTATAACCACCAAATGCAACGTCTCCCTTATTTGTTTTAATATGGGTTGTTACAAAGTCGTGCAGGCTAGATGAAGAAGCCACATTAACCTTATTCAATAACTCATTTTTAATAGACAAATCAATGGGAATGTACTTTGAAATTGGAATTGATTTATCTAAAACATGAATTTCCTGAGGATTTAATTCATTTAAAAAAACTGAAAAGGCATCCATAAAATTACTTTAATAAGGCTTCTAAGGCTGGTTGTAAGTGATGGTACTTGAAGTTAAAACCCGCTTCTTCAATTTTTTTTGAACTCACTCGCTGACTTAAAAATAATAAGGTATGCATGTCACCTAAAACTAATTTCATGAAAAACTTTGGAATATTGGGTAACCATAGAGGCTTGCTTAAAACCTTCGCACATAATTTGGTGAGATCCAAATTAGTTACTGGATTTGGAGCAACCGCATTAAATATGCCCTCTAAATGATGTGTCATTACAAACATAAATAGCCTGGCTAAGTCTTTTAAATGAATCCATGACTGCCAGGATTTACCAGAACCAAAAGCAGCTCCTAATCCAAACTTTATAGGCTTGGTTAATTCAGGCAAGGCACCACCTTTATCAGATAACACCAAACCAATTCTAATTTTAGCTACCCTTATATTTAACTCTGAAAAAGCATCAACGGCCGCTTCCCATTTTTTAACCACTTCACTTAAAAAAGTAGCGTCACTTTCTAAGTTGGTTTCATCATAATAGTTTGATAAGGAATCTGGATAAATGCCAATAGCACTCGCAGCAATGACCTGTTTTACTTGATTTTTATGAATTTTTAAGGAATCAACTAGTAATTGTGTGGAATCTAATCGACTCGATAAAATCTCCTTTTTATAATCCGAAGTCCATCGTTTTGAAACCGTTGCACCCGCTAAATGTATAATGACCTCAACCTCTTTAAAACACTGAAGATCTATCTCCTTTGTGTCTGGGTTCCAATAAAAACCTTGATACTTAGTATTGTTTGTGATTTTGGATTTACTGGTGGTTAAATAATTAACGCTAAAATTTTTCTTATGACAAAGGTTTACAATTTCATTACCTATTAATCCTGTGGCTCCGGTAATTAATACACGCATTTTCTTTTTTGAATAAAATTACAAAATGAGAGGTTATATCAAATCAGATTTATGTTAGGTTTAACAAAAGTTATACATTAAATCAACAACTACTCTAGCCATGTAGCTCCAACAAACACTCAAAGCTTCAGGGCTCTAAGCATTTCACGCTTTCCTGGCGGACCTGGTAATTTTTCTACTTTAAATCCTACAGCTTGCATGGCTCTGCGAACACTACCTTTTGCGGCATAGGTTACTAAAACCCCATCAACTTTTAAAGCTTCATACATTTTTTGAAAAATAGTTTCGGTCCATAATTCCGGTTGCACTCGAGCTCCAAAAGCATCAAAATAAATAAGGTTATAGGTATTGCTGTCCTGAATCTCCGTGAAAAACTTGTTTTGTTTAGCCAGCTTAAAATAAGTTGAAATTTGTTTTGGTATTTCCCATTCAGATTCGTGCATTAACTTAAATAAGCCTTCCTTGTCTTTAACCTGAAGTTGAGAAGGGAAATTTAATTGATTGATTTCATTCATTCTTACAGGATACCCCTCTACACCAACATAGTTAATAGTAAGAGCCAATTTATCGGCTTCTAAAAGTGTAATAAAAGCATTTAATCCCGTACCAAAGCCAATTTCTAAAATTGAAATGGGTGGTTTTAAATCTGAATGAGTTTCTTTTAAATGATGCAACCCATGCTTTATAAATACATGATAGGCTTCTTGAATAGCACCATGCTTTGAATGGTATTGCTCATTCCAGTCAGGTAGATGAATAGTTGAAGAACCATCACCTGTAATAACAATTTTTCGATCCAAATTACTGACCTATTAAAACGCCATCAGCTTCAAAAGAATAAGTCCGCTTAGGTTCTGTGATTTTTGCGATTTCTTCCTTCGTTTGGCCCGCATCTTCAGCATAATGTTTTTGTTCATCAACTGGTACTTCTTCAACAAAAGCCTTTCCATTTATAATTACTTCTTTTCCAGCAATATCTTTGGGCATAAAAAACCCATAATCTTTAAACTTTACCATAACCTCATTACCGTCTTCCAAATTCAATGTCATCCAGCATCCCTTGGTCTGACAAACTTCCTTAACTTTAGCAATCATTTTAGTATTAATACTATCACCAGATTTCATTGTCTGATAATGTTCTGACATTGACTTAGCTGATATCGCATCATTAGGAATTATGGATTTTCCAACAGATTGGTATTGCCTTTGTACCCCATTTTTTAAAGCAGCCTCTTGTGCTTCTAATTTATTTGTAGAGATTATGAAAAATACACTGAATAGCGTTAAAGAGAATAATGTTTTCATGTTTTAATATTTTTATTTCAAAAATTTATGTTTTTAAAGATACCCATTTTTGGCTAATTATACTTTTTTTATAAACTCTTATTTACGTAAATTTGTATCAATTAAGAATGCGCTATATAACTAGTAATTTCTTTAAAAATCAGACTAATGAATACAGCAGTGAGCGACATAGAAGTAATAAAAGCGAAAACTTCAAAAATACATGATGTAGATTTTGATCATTTGAGTTTTGGTAGTACATTTTCAGACCATATGCTGGAATGTAATTATAAAGATGGTAAGTGGCAAGCACCCAAAGTGGTTCCATATCAACCGATTACTTTAGATCCTTCTGCTAAAATTTTTCATTACGGTCAATCCGTTTTTGAGGGAATGAAAGCCTATAAAGATGCTAAAAATGATATCTATTTATTCAGACCACTAGATAACTGGAAACGTTTAAATATTTCATCGAAACGATTAGCTATACCAGAAGTTCCGGAACGCTATTTTATGGAAGGCTTAAAAACCTTATTAAAATTGGATAGTGAATGGATTCCTAAAAAAGAAGGAAGTTCTTTATATATCAGACCATTTATTTTTGCTACCGGCAAAGGATTCCATGCGTCGCCAGCCAATGAATATAAATTCATTATCGCTTGTGCACCTTCTGGTGCTTATTTTGCAGGAAAAGTGAAAGTTTTAATTGAAGAAACCTATTCTCGTTCTGCCAATGGTGGTGTAGGATTTGCAAAAGCGGGAGGTAACTATGCCGGGCAATTTTACCCAACACAATTAGCTGTAGCAAAAGGTTATCAACAAGTTATTTGGACTGATGATAATACGCATGAATATATTGAGGAAGCCGGTGCTATGAATATTTTTATCAGAATTAATGATACTTTAATAACAGGCCCAACAAGTGACCGTATTTTAGATGGAATTACTAGAAAAAGTATTATTGAATTAGCAAAAGCTGAAGGCATAGCTGTTGAAGTAAGAAAAATTTCTGTACATGAAGTGGTTGCAGCCGCTAAAAACGGCTCCTTAAAAGAGATGTTTGGCGCTGGTACAGCTGCAGTCATTTCGCCTATATCAGGTTTTGGTTATCATGGAGAAGATTTTGATATTCCAGAATTAGAAAATACCTATGCAAGCTTAATGAAAAAGCGTATTACTGATATTCAAACCAACAAATGTGAAGATCCTTTTGGATGGCGTTTTAAAGTTGAATAATAATACAAGTTATAATTATAAAAAAAGTCAGCCAAATGGCTGCCTTTTTTTATTTGTCTAAGATTAACTCTAAGTTGGGCTTAAAATAATTTGGACCCTTTAATACTTTACCATCTTCTCTGTAAATAGGCTCCCCGTCTTCTCCCAATTTACTCATATTACTGCGTTGAATTTCATCAAAAACTTCATCAATTTTATATTGTAATCCATGTTCTATAATCGTCCCACATAAAATATACAACATATCACCCAAAGCATCAGCAACCTCCACTAAATCATTGTCATGAGCCGCTTCTAAATACTCTTCATTTTCTTCTCGCATTAACTTATAACGCAACATATTTTTTTCTAATCCCAAATCTGCCTTTGGAGTTTCTCTGTATTCTAATTTAAATGCCTTATGGAATGCTTTTACCGCTTCTATTTTATTTTTCATTGATTAACTTTCTTTTAATTAAATTTGCATAAAAATAGGGATATGTTTAGTAAAGGTCAAATCATTTTTGGTATTATATTTTTTGTGGTTTTTGCCATTATAATTGGGTTTACTTACCGAAAAGATTTAAAACTTCATAAACAATTTTACGCAGGAAGTGTTTGGATTCTACTTGCTTTTATATCCTTTATCTTATTTATTACTGCCATAAAATTTTTATTTAAATAATTCCTCCTATCATTTTGTTGGATTAACTGAATACTCAGTAATTAATTTCTTTTTTTTTTGGGGAAAATAAGAAAGTTAACTGTTCTATAATTAGTTAATAAATTTTGACGCAACCATTTTTAAAATGGTGTATCTATTGAATAAGTAATAAAATAAACATGACTATAGTTATAGCGGTTACTGTTCTTATAATAGTAAATATTCTTCTGTTAGTGTTTAGTGTAAATAAAAAAACAGAACCTTAAAGATTCTGTTTTTCCAATTAAATAATTTACACTTTTAGTTTACCTCAGGTAAAAAGTGATAGTTTTTACTATAATCTAGCATTTGTCCCGAAAAAGTTTCTGGTTGTGTCACTTTAATTGCTGAAATTTCGCCTGCATCATTTGTTTCCGGAACTAAAACCGGATTTATAAATCCTGAATAAGGTGCTGACGTAAATTGTTTGTTTCTCTCTAATACTTCTGCATGTAAAACTTGATCTACTTTCACACCATAAGTTTCAACTAAATGTTCAACAGCTGCATAATCTCCTTCAGATTTTATACGTTGCGTTTCCCGCAATAATTGACCAAATAAATCATGAAGTTTTGCATAGTCATTAATATTAAAATACGTTTTTCCATCGCGTGTGACTTTCTCAATCACATTATCTGCTTTTCCTTTTTCAAAAACCCATGCAGATACCCATTGTCTGTTTCTCATATGGGCTTCTTCAACATCATCTCCAAGGTTTAATCTAATTAATTGGGTTAGTAAACCATTCCTTATGTAACCGTCATACGCTGCTTTTCCAACTTTTTGCCAGTCATCAACCAAACCTAGTTCTTGCAATTTGGAATCATATAAATAATATAATGCCACTAAATCTGCACGGCCTTCTTCTAACGTGGAAGCATAATTTTTCAATGTTTCTTTAGTCTCTCCAACGCCAGGATTTAATTTACCAGAAGCATGACCAATAACCTCATGTAAGGCTGTGTGTAATTTATCACCTATTTGACCATAAGTTTCTTCCAATTGAAGTTCTTCTTCGTCATTAACAAATTCTTTTAAACGCCCTGAACTTGCAGCATTATTATAAGCCTCAATAATATTACCCAAAGAAACCGATTTACTTCCAACAGCAGCTCTAATCCAGTTGGCATTAGGTAAATTCACACCTATTGGTGTGCTCGGTGAGGCATCTCCTGCTTCTCCTGCTACATTAACCACTTTATAAGTAACACCCACCACATTTTCCTTTTTATGGGCATCCATCAAAGTAGAATTATCTTCAAACCATTGGGCATTATCTGATACCACTTTCATTTTTTGCGACATGTCAAAATCATTGATTTGTACAATAGTTTCATAAGAACCTGTATAGCCTAATGGATCGTTATAGACTTCAATAAAGCTATTGATATAGTCAATATTTCCAGCAGTAGCAGACGTCCAGGCTACATTATAATCGTCCCATTTTTGCAAATCACCTGTTTTATAATATTCAATTAACAAACCAAAAGCATTGGCTTGGGCTTCATTTTCTGCAACACCTTTTGCTAATTCCAACCACTTGATAATTTCATCAATAGCAGAACCATACAATCCTCCTGATTTATAGGTACGCTCTTTTAAAACACCATTCTCTTTTATTAATTGAGAATTTAAGCCAAAAGACAAAGGTTTTAGGGCATCTGGTGATTTCTTATTCTTATAAAAATTAATCACATCATTGTTAGTTACATCTGGACCATACATGTTTACTGCAGAAAGTAATACGTTATCAACGCCTTTTCCTTGATTTACTTTTTTTGAATCTTTATCATTAAAAATAACCTCAAAAGCTTCTCCTTCCAAAATTGTATTGGTTTCAGCCAATAATTGCTTTAAATAATCTGCCGAGAACTCTGGTTTTATTTTATCATTCGAGTAATGGTGATGAATTCCATTACTAAACCAAACACGTTTTAAATAGGTTTCAAAAGCACCCCATTCTGTTGTTGATTTATCTCCCTGATAATTGTTGTAAACAGATTCTAAAGCTTTCCTTATGGTTAAATTGTATCTGTAATTTTGATCCCATATGATATCTCTACCAGATAAACCAGCCTGCGTTAAATAATAGGCTAATTTTTGTTCTTTTAACGTAAGTTGCTCCCAACCTGGAATTTGGTAACGCAAAATTTTAATATCAGCAAATTGCTCAACATTGTAGTTAAACTGTATACTATCTTTTACAGCTAAATTTTCTGAAGTTTTATCAGATTTTTCATTTCCACAGGATGCCAAAAACAAAGTTAATAATGACAGTCCTAATATTGATTTTAGTTTCATTAAATAATTATTTATTAATTTTTATTTTATTCTTTAAAAACATAATTAACAATGCTTGTTTTGTAGAATATTTCCTATTAACGGTTTTTAATTATTAAATATGTATTTTTATGGTAACAAATATAAGAATTTATTAATGAATGATTTAATTTGATTACCTTTGATTTATCCTTTTTTTTCATATAATTTGTCCCCATGAAAGCATTCAAATATTTCTTTTTTTTACTTCTAATTTTTACTATCGGCTCCTGTATATATATTGCAGTTCAACCAAATTCATTTGATGTCAGCAGAACACGAACTATTAAAGCGCCCTCATCGGTTATTTATAATCATATTATTGATTTCAAAAACTGGGAAGCCTGGTCTTCATGGTCAGAATCAAACCCTGATTTAAAAGTATCGTTATCAGAACAAACCAAAGGAGTTAATGGTGCGTTTTTTTGGGAAGATAAAGATGGGGTTGGAACGATGAAAACCATTGAGGCAACGCCTTTTACTAGTATTATACAAGAAATGCAAATTTCAGATTTTCCTTCGTCAACCATCAATTGGAAATTTAATCCAAATGAAGATGGATCAACAGAAGTCACATGGAATATTATTGGTAATGATTTACCCTTTCTATTTAAAATGTTTACTGTAATTAAGGGTGATATGGAAAAACAAATTGGGTCTCATTATGAGCGCAGTCTGGAAAAACTTGACAGTATTGTGATTTCAGATATGAAAAGATACAGTATTGAAATTAATGGTTTTACTGAACATAGTGGCGGTTTTTACATTTATAACACGGCTTCCTGTAAAATTGATAATCTAAAAAATAAGATTGATGATTTATTTCCAGTCGTTAAGAATTATGCTTCTAAAAATAATATCGCCATTTCTGGATACCCTTTTATATATTATCACACTTATGATATTGAAAATAATGCGGTCATATTTTCATGTTGTTTACCTACTGATTCCAGAGTCATAACCACCCAAAATGATATTTTAACAGGTCAATTAGAGCCTTTTAAAACCCTTAAAACTACACTCAAAGGAAATTATACAAATTTACAGGAAGCATGGGATATGAGCATGAAGTATATTTCAACGAGTGGTTCTAACATCAACGAAAATGGCCCAATGTTGGAAACTTATTTAACAGATCCTTCAAACGTTCCGAATCCAGCAGATTGGAAAACAGAAATTTATATTGCTTTAAAAGATTGATTTTAATAATGATGTCTTAATTTTTATTCTATTTTTGAAAACAGAAAGTGATTAATTTTTATAGAATGAAGCATGCTATTCTAGTTTTTATTGGTGGTGGTTTTGGCAGTGTCCTCAGGTTTGTAATTGGTAAATATTTAAATAGCACTGAAAACGGCATTCCTTACGGCACTTTTTTGGCAAATATTTTAGGAAGTTTACTTATTGGTGTTATTCTGGGTTTAGCCGCTAAAAACAGTACACTTTCACAAAGTCAAACCGTTCTTTTAGCAACCGGATTTTGCGGCGGTTTTACTACCTTTTCCACTTTTGCTTATGAAAATCATGTGTTTTTAAAATCAGGTGATTTCACCAGTTTTGCCCTCTATACCATTGCCAGCTTTGTTATAGGTTTTTTAGCAGTTTTTCTTGGAATATATTTAGTAAAATATCTTTAGTGATCTTTAAACTTTTTAACCCCTGCTTCAATTCTTGTTTTTAAATAATTTTCTCTTGGAACAATAGGACAGGAATATTTGTCATTATAAGCACAATAAGGATTATAAGCAGAATTAAAATCAATTATTAATTTATTACTTTCCGGAATTCTCAAGTCAATATAACGTCCTCCTCCGTAACTTTC
>JAHENA010000028.1 GCA_024643405.1 Flavobacteriales bacterium
AAAAGCCTGACAAGGTAATCATGATTGATTCAACCGATTTTGAAGGTAAATTCGAATTTAGACCTTTAGAACCTGGTTATGGCTTAACAGTAGGAAATGCTTTAAGAAGAGTTTTATTATCTTCTTTAGAAGGATTTGCAATTACATCAGTAAGAATTGAAGGTGTAGATCATGAATTTTCTGCAATTTCAGGTGTAGTTGAAGACGTCACTGAAATTATTTTAAATTTAAAACAAGTTCGTTTTAAAAGACAAATTGAGGATATCGATAATGAATCGATCTCAATCTCAATTTCAGGACAAGAGCAAATCACAGCTGGTGATTTTCAGAAATTTATTTCAGGATTTCAAGTATTGAATTCAGAATTAGTAATCTGTAATTTAGATCCTAAAGTTAGTTTTAATTTAGAGATTACAATTGAAAAGGGTAGAGGATATGTTCCTGCAGAAGAAAACAATAAGCCTTCAGCACCAATAGGAACTATCTTTACAGACTCAATATATACACCTATAAAAAATGTTAAGTATAGCATTGAAAACTATCGTGTTGAACAAAAAACAGATTATGAAAAATTAGTTTTTGAAATCATTACTGATGGGTCTATAACACCTCAAGATGCTTTAACAGAGGCTGCTAAAACTTTAATTCACCACTTTATGTTATTCTCTGATGAGAGAATTACTTTAGAAGCTGATGAAATTGCACAAACTGAAACTTATGATGAAGAATCACTTCATATGAGACAGTTGCTTAAAACGAAGTTAATTGACATGGATTTATCAGTTCGTGCATTAAACTGTTTAAAAGCTGCAGAAGTAGATACCTTGGGCGACTTAGTATCATTCAATAAAAATGACTTAATGAAGTTCCGTAATTTTGGAAAAAAATCTTTAACCGAGCTTGAAGAGCTTGTCATCGTTAAAGGACTTAATTTTGGAATGGATTTAAGCAAATATAAATTAGATAAAGATTAATTACTTCATATTTTGCTCCTCGATAATGGGTTGAAGCAAGATGAAGATTTAAAAAAAAGTCATGAGACACGGAAAAAAAATAAACCATTTAGGTAGAAAGACAGCTCACAGAAAGTCAATGTTGGCAAATATGGCCTGTTCATTAATTGAACATAAACGTATCAATACAACTGTTGCCAAAGCAAAAGCTTTAAAACAATTTGTAGAGCCAATGATAACTAAATCTAAAGTAGATACTACAGCAAACAGACGTCTTGTTATGTCACGCTTAAGACAAAAAGATGCGGTAGCTGAGTTATTTAGAGATGTTGCTACTAAAATTGGAGATAGACCAGGAGGTTATACTAGAATCATTAAATTAGGTAACCGTTTAGGTGATAATGCTGATATGGCAATGATTGAGCTTGTTGATTACAATGAAATTTACAATGCCGATAAAGCTGTTAAGAAAACAACACGTAGAAGCAGAAGAGGTGGAAGCAAAACTGAAAAACCGGTTGCGGAAACTCCTGTAAAAGAGACGCCAGCTTCTAATGAAGAAGAATAAATGTGAAAAACATTAATAATTTTAAGGATAAACTTTTTTAGTTTATCCTTTTTTTTTGCAATTTTGCCAAACCTTTCGAAAAAATGAAATACCAAAAAAGACAAATCGCCATTATTTTACTAGCTGACGGAACCATTTTTTATGGCAAATCTGTCGGAAACAAACAAGGAACTGCTTTTGGAGAAGTATGTTTCAATACGGGAATGACCGGTTATCAAGAAATTTTTACTGATCCATCATATTATGGCCAATTAATGGTTACCACCAATGCACATATTGGAAATTATGGAACTCAAAAGGATGAAATAGAATCGGGCTCAATTAAAATTTCAGGTTTAATTTGTAAAAATTTTAGTTATGATTATTCTAGAGATGTGGCTGATGGCTCTTTAGAAGATTTTTTAAACGCCAATAATTTGTTTGCAATTTCAGATGTAGATACGAGAGCATTAGTGAGTTATATTAGAGATCATGGTGCTATGAATGCTGTGATAACTACCGATGTTGAAAATTTGGATGAGTTAAAGGATCAATTAGCTCAATTTCCTAGTATGAATGGATTAGAACTAGCCTCAAAGGTATCTACAAAGGAGCCTTATTATTTTGGTAACGAAAATGCAACTTATAAAGTGTCAGCTCTTGATATTGGGATTAAGAAGAATATTCTTAGGAATATTGCCTCTAGAGATGTTTACATTAAAGTATTTCCTTACAATGCCACTTTTAAAGATTTAGAGTCATTTAATCCCGATGGTTATTTTTTATCAAATGGGCCCGGAGATCCGGAACCTCTGGTAGATGCTCAAAATGTTGCTAAAGAAATTATAAAAAGGAATTTACCTCTTTTTGGAATCTGTTTGGGGCATCAAGTAATTGCTTTAGCTAATGGTGTTTCTACCTATAAAATGCATAATGGTCATAGGGGAATTAATCATCCAGTGAAAAATTTAAAAACAGGAAAAGGAGAAATAACTTCTCAGAATCATGGTTTTGCGGTGAATAGAGAAGAAGCTGAATCTCATTCTGATATAGAAATTACGCATTTACACTTAAATGATAATACGGTGGCGGGATTAGCAATGAAAACTAAAAATTGTTTTTCAGTGCAATATCATCCAGAAGCAAGTCCTGGTCCACATGATTCCTCCTATCTGTTCGATCTGTTTATTGAAAACATAAAAAAGAATTAAAAATAATAAAGCCTCAAAATAATATTTGTTTTGAGGCTTTTATATTACTAAAACGTTATAGATGAAAATTTGTGTAATTCTTTATAAATACGCAAATTAAAATAAGATTAAAACGTAAATTTGAATAATTAAAGTAAAAAAAAAGTGTACTTATGAGTATAATAATTAATATCCATGCTAGACAAATTCTAGATTCGAGAGGAAATCCTACTATTGAAGTAGATGTAATAACAGAAAATGATATTTTAGGAAGAGCCGCAGTACCTTCAGGAGCCTCAACAGGAGAACATGAAGCGGTTGAGTTAAGAGATGGTGGTAAAGCATATATGGGAAAAGGTGTTTTAAAAGCTGTTGATAATGTTAATTCTATCATTGCGCAAGAACTTCTTGGTGTGTCAGTTTTTGAACAAAATCTCATTGATCAGATAATGATTGATTTAGATGGTACTCCAAACAAATCAAAATTAGGAGCTAATGCTATTTTAGGTGTGTCTTTAGCTGTTGCAAAAGCGGCTGCTGCTGAACTAGGATTGCCGTTATATCGTTACATTGGTGGTGTTTCTGCAAATACCCTTCCTGTACCAATGATGAATATTATTAATGGTGGTTCACACAGTGATGCCCCTATAGCTTTTCAAGAGTTTATGATTATGCCAGTTAAGGCCAAAAATTTTACTCATGCGATGCAAATGGGAACTGAGATTTTTCACCATCTAAAAAAAGTGTTACATGACAGAGGTTTAAGTACTGCTGTTGGTGATGAAGGTGGTTTTGCTCCAACATTAGCTGGTGGAACTGAGGATGCTTTAGACAGTATCAAATTAGCAGTTGAAAATGCAGGCTATACTTTTGGTGGAGATGTGATGATTGCTTTAGATTGTGCTTCTGCTGAATTTTATGTTGATGGAAAATATGATTATACTAAATTTGAAGGGGATAAAGGAAAGGTAAGAAGCAGTAAAGAACAAGCTGAATATTTAGCGGAATTGGCTTCTAAATATCCAATTATTTCTATAGAAGATGGAATGGATGAAAATGACTGGGCTGGTTGGAAATTATTAACAGATAAAATAGGTGCTAAAGTACAATTAGTAGGTGATGATTTATTTGTTACTAATGTAAAACGTTTATCTCGTGGTATTGAAGAAGGAATTGCCAATTCAATTCTGGTAAAAGTAAATCAAATAGGGTCGCTTACAGAAACTATTGCCGCTGTTAATATGGCTAAAAATGCGGGCTATACTTCAGTAATGTCTCATCGCTCTGGTGAAACTGAAGACAATACTATTGCTGATTTAGCGGTAGCGTTAAATTGTGGTCAAATTAAAACAGGATCTGCATCTCGTAGTGATCGTATGGCTAAATATAATCAATTACTTCGCATTGAAGAAGAACTTGGTACAACAGCCTATTTCCCTCAAGAAAAAGCCTTTAAAATAAAATAAATTAAATAAATAGATTGTAAAAAGCCAAATTCATTTATGAATTTGGCTTTTTTTTTGTTTTATCAACATTATTATTCGTTTTATGTAACATTTGTTACATGTCTGTTATTTAGTGACATAAGTCATATTTTTTATGTTAAATTATTGATAAATTTATAAAATTAACTCTTCAAATAAAACATATAAATATAATGTCATGAATAATTTAAAAGACAAATTATACCAGAAAATTCAAGAACAAAGACCTAGAATTACTCAACTTTTAGAAGAACACGGAGATACTGTGATTGATAAAGTTACAGTGGCACAAGTGATAGGAGGTATGAGAGGTATAAAAAGTTTAGTTACAGATATTTCTTATTTAGATCCTTTTGAAGGTATTCGTTATAGAGGATTTACATTGCCAGAAGTGTTAGCTAAACTACCAAAACCAAAAGGAGCTGATATGCCATTTGTTGAAGGATTATACTATTTATTGTTAACAGGTGAAATCCCAACAAAAGAAGAAGTTGAATCTTTAGTAATAGATTTTAAAAACAGAAGGGTGGTTCCAAGATATGTTTGGGATGTTATTGATGCCTTTCCTAGTAATAGTCATCCAATGGCTATTTTGTCTGCAGCAGTCATGAGTTTAGAAAGAGAGTCTCATTTTAGTTCTAACTATAAAAATGGAATGAACAAGATGGATTACTGGAGTTGTACCTACGAGGATGCTACTAATTTACTTGCTAAAATTCCTTTAATTGGGGCCTATATTTATAACAAGTTATACCATCCCGAAAAAGGACATCGTTACCCAGATCCTTCATTGGATTTAGGGGCAAACTTTGCTTATATGATGGGTAAAGATAGTCCTTATGATGATGTGTCAAGGATGTATTTTATTATTCATGCCGATCATGAAAGTGGAAATGTAAGTGCACATACAGGACATTTAGTAGCAAGTTCTCTTTCAGATGTTTATTATGCAACTTCAGCAATGATAAATGGGTTGGCAGGTCCTCTTCACGGATTGGCAAACCAAGAAGTCTTGAGATGGTTACAAGGCTTGATGGAGCAAATGAACGGTGAATTACCATCAGAAGAAGATTTAAAGGCCTATGTGTGGGAAACATTAAATAGCGGGCAAGTCATTCCTGGTTATGGGCATGCCGTACTTCGAAAAACTGATCCTAGATATACAGTTCAAAGAGAATTTTGTTTGAAACACATGCCAGAGGACCAATTATTTAAATATGTTGACGCTTTATACAAAGTAGTTCCCGATATTTTAAGAGAACAAGGTAAGGCAAAGAACCCTTGGCCAAATGTTGATGCGCAGTCTGGTGTCGTACAATGGCATTATGGAGTGACTCAATATGATTTTTATACGGTTCTGTTTGCCATAGGTAGATCATTTGGGGTTTTATCTAATATCATATGGGATAGGGCTTTAGGTTATCCTCTTGAAAGGCCAAAATCAATAACCACTGAAATGTTAGAAAAAATGGTAGAACCTGAAAAAGAATTAGCAAGTTTAACTTAAATGGATGGAAAAATAATCTTCATAATTTTAGAAGAAATTTTTAAAAGCGTTTATTGAAAATAAACGCTTTTTGTTGTTAAAAAACTGCCAACATTTGCATATAGGAGACCAATTAATAATTGTAATTTTTGTAAATTAGCATCTCACAGAAAAAATAAAACGATATAAATTATGTCAGATAAAGCTATCTTAGAAATCAATGCTCAGAAATATGAATTTCCATTAAAAACAGGGACTGAAAATGAAGTGGTTGTGGATATTTCAAATCTAAGGAGTTTAACAGGAGGTATCTCTACACTCGACTCTGGATTTAAAAATACAGGTTCTTGCGAAAGTGCTATTACATTTTTAGATGGAGAAAAAGGGATCTTACGATATAGGGGTTATTCTATTGAAGAATTGGCTGAAAAGGCTGATTTTTTGGAAGTAGCTTTTCTTTTAATATTTGGTGAGCTTCCTACTAGGGAACAACGAGATAAATTTCATACTGATATTAAAGCACAATCTGTTGTGGATGAAGATCTTAAAAAGATTTTGGAGGCATTTCCTAAATCGGCCCACCCAATGGGGGTTTTATCCTCTCTTACAAGTGCTCTAACAGCTTTTAACCCATCTTCAGTTAATGTGAATTCAGAAGAGGATATGTATAAAGCCATAGTTAAAATTATGGGTAAATTCCCAGTGTTAGTGGCTTGGACACATCGCAAGAAACAAGGATTGCCTTTAGATTATGGAGATAAGAGTCTAGGATATGTAGAAAATGTCTTAAAAATGATGTTCAGACAACCCAATGAGGAATATGTTCAAAATAAAGTTCTAGTAGATGCGTTAGACAAACTTTTAATTTTACATGCAGACCATGAACAGAACTGTTCTACTTCAACGGTAAGAATAGTTGGTTCATCTCATGCTGGTTTATTTGCATCAATTTCTGCAGGTATTTCTGCACTGTGGGGACCGCTTCATGGTGGAGCAAACCAAGCGGTGTTAGAAATGCTAGAAGCCATAAAACTTGATGGTGGAGATACTAAGAAATACATGGCTAAAGCAAAAGATAAAGACGATCCTTTCCGCTTGATGGGCTTTGGTCACAGAGTATATAAAAACTTTGATCCGCGTGCAAGGATTATTAAAAAAGCGGCTGATGAAGTATTAGACGATTTAGGAATTGAAGACCCAATTTTGGATATAGCAAAAGGGTTAGAGCAAGAAGCTTTAAAAGATTCTTATTTTGTTGACCGCAAATTATATCCTAATGTAGATTTTTATTCTGGAATTATTTATAGAGGAATGGGTATACCTACTGATATGTTTACGGTCATGTTTGCCTTAGGCAGATTACCTGGTTGGATAGCACAATGGAGAGAAATGAGATTGAATAAAGAACCAATAGGAAGACCGAGACAGCTTTATGTTGGAGCAACAGAAAGACCTTTTTTAGAAATTGATAAAAGATAAATTTTTTAAATTCTAATGTAAAAGCTTCATATTTTCTGTGAAGCTTTTTTTTATATTAGCCTTATGTTAAAACTGAGTATACATAATGAAACGTCTCGTCTACGGGCAGTGGTTTTAGGAATTGCTGAGAGTAATGGCCCGGTGCCTAAAATTGAAGAGTGTTATGATCCAAAAAGTATTGAGCATGTCAAAGCTGGTACCTATCCTAAGGAAGAAGATATGATTTTAGAGATGGATGCGGTTGCAACCATTTTTGAAAAATATGGTGTTAAAGTATACCGCCCTGAAGTTATAAAAGATTGTAATCAAATTTTCTCTAGGGATATCGCTTTTGTAATTGAAGATAAAATCATAAGGGCTAACATTTTACCTAATAGGGAAGAAGAAATACGAGCGATTGATTACATCTGGAATCAAATAGAACCTGATAAGCGTATTATTCTGCCAAAGGAGTGTCATGCTGAAGGAGGAGATGTGATGCCTTGGAATGATTTTATTTTCATTGGAACCTATTCAGGTGATGACTATTCTGATTATATTACAGCCAGAACGAACATGGATGCGGTTATCGCTCTTCAGGAATTGTTTCCCGATAAAATGGTTAAAAGTTTTGAACTAAGGAAATCAAATACTGACCCAAAAGAAAATGCATTGCATTTAGATTGCTGTTTTCAACCTATTGGAACTAACAAAGCCATTTTGCACAAAAATGGATTTTTGATTGAACGTGAATATCAATGGCTGGTTGATTTTTTTGGAAAAGAAAACATTTTTGAAATCACTAAAGAAGAAATGTATAATATGAACAGTAATGTCTTTTCTATTTCTGAATCAGTAATTGTCTCTGAAAGAAACTTTACGCGTTTAAACACTTGGTTACGCGGGCAAGGTTTTACGGTAGAAGAAGTGCCTTATGCTGAAATTGCAAAACAAGAAGGATTGTTGCGCTGTTCAACCATGCCACTAATTAGAGACTAATTTTATAAATTGTCAACTATGAATACCAAATTTTTATTGAAAACGTGTTGCCCTTTTAATTTACGGATTAATAAATGAATAGATCTCAAAAAGTAAGGCCAATAAGTTTTACTTTTGTAGAGTAATTTAATGGTGATGCAACAAACTACGAATACTATTTTAATGATTCGTCCGATTAATTTTAGGATGAATGAACAAACGGCTGTAAATAATTATTATCAAAAGGTTTTGGATAATTTATTACCTGAAACGGTTAATAAAAAAGCACAGCAGGAATTTGATGCCTTTGTTGAAAAACTTCAAAAAGTTGGTGTCCATGTCATTGTTGTTGATGATAGTAAGGAATTTGATACACCAGATTCTATTTTTCCAAATAACTGGATTTCTTTTCACCAAAATGGTAACGTAGGATTGTACCCAATGTTTGCAGAAAATAGACGTTTAGAGCGTAGAGATGATATTTTAGAAACGCTTGAGTCAAAAGGATTTGTAATAAATAATATTATTGATTATACCAGTGCTGAAGAAGAAGCCGTGTTTCTTGAAGGTACGGGAAGTCTGTTGTTAGACAGAGTTCATGGAAAAGCCTATTGTGCTCTTTCTCCTAGAGCAGATGAAGAATTGTTTATTGAGTTTTGTGAAGATTTTGAATTTACGCCTGTTATATTTAATGCCAATCAGACGGTTAATGGTGCACGTAAAGCCATCTATCATACTAATGTAATGATGTGTCTTGGTGAAACGTTTGCGGTGATTTGCTTATCAAGTATTGATGATAAACAAGAACGCAAGAATGTCCTTCAGCATTTAAAAGAGGATGGTAAAGACGTTATAGATATTACTGAAGATCAAGTTAATAATTTTGCTGGTAATATGCTCCAGGTAAAAGGAGGAAGTGGGGATTTATATTTGGTTATGAGCCAATCAGCTTATCAGTCACTTACCAGTTCTCAAATTGAGAAACTTAAAAAGCATAATAAAGCTATTGTCTCGAGTTCTTTAGATACTATTGAAGCGTGCGGTGGTGGAAGTGCGCGTTGTATGATGGCTGAGGTGTTTTTGCCTAAAGCTTAACCTTTGATTTATTTAGATTTTGGAAGTTGTACATAAAAAGTACTTCCTACATTTAAATTACTTTCAACCCAAATTTTACCATGGTTTAATTCAACCAATTCTTTACAAATAGAAAGACCTAATCCGGTTCCTTTTTCATTACTTGTTCCTATAGTAGTAAAAGAATTGCTTTTAAACAGTTTTTCTAAATTCTCTTTTGAAATACCAATACCAGTATCCGCGATGCTTATTATACAACTACCATTACTTATATGGTTTGAAATGGTTATAGAATCACCACTTTTACAGAATTTTACGGCATTAGCAAGTAAATTTTGTATCACTATTTCAAACATACTTCTATCAGCATAAACAAAATCGCGTAAAGAATGGTCAATCAAATCAATCCCTTTGCTATCCAAACGTTGTTCAATTAATTTCACTTTATCTTCAAAGACTTCTTGAACATCAAATAATGTCGGTTTAGGCTCAAGGGAATGCATCTGAGACTTTGACCAGTTAAGCAAATTAAAAAGTAATAATGAGGCATTGTTTGCATTTTCACTTAATTCCGGAATTAAATTATCAAACTCTTCTCTTGATAAAGATCCTTCTCTTAATAAATCAATAAAACCATTAATTGAGGAAAGTGAATCTTTCAAATCATGTGAAATAATTGAAAACAACTTATCTTTTACATTATTTACATTTTCAAGATGTTTGGTTTGCTCTTGAAATGCCTTGTTCTGTAATTCAATTTTAATATTTTTTTCTTCTAATTCTTGCGTATACTTTATGCTGTTATTTCGTTTTAAGTAGATTAAAATTAAGAAGGTGGAAACTATGGCTAAGGCTCCTAATAACGCATAAAAAATAAGCTGAAAACGATCGATTTCACTATCCTTTTCAGCCATTGAACTGCTTTGTAAATCAGTTGATTTTTCATTTGACATATTCAGGTCAAAGTCAGGATTTAGTTCTAGTGAGGCGTCTGTTAAGGTGTCTTTAAAAATACTTTTCTTTTCAAGGGTTTGTTTCAGATCATAATATTCTCTTTGCCAAATGTAAGCTCCAAAAAAATCTTTTTTGGTAGAGTCTAAGTCTTTCATCAGTTTATAAAACTTGAGTAATTCCTGATTATTGTTAATCGACTTAGCTAGGGATCCCGCTTCAAGAAGTTGCTCTTCAGCAATTTTTGTCTTTTTTTGGTTAAGATTTAATTCACCAAGATTGTTTAATACAATAGTGAGTCCAGTTTTATTTTTTGTTTTTCTATTTAAACTTAAGCCTTGTAGCAAATATTGGCTGGCTTTATCATAATCATTAAATTTTAAATATTCACCACCTAATTTTGGAAGAATACTTCCTTTTATGGAATCATTAGAATCACCAACTTGTTTTAAAACGGTTTCGTAATATTCAATAGATTTTCTGTATTCTTGTTTGGCTGAATACAACTCAGCTAAGCGACTGTTTGATTCAATGATGGCATTTTTTTGGTTGAGCTCTTTTTGCAGTTGTAAAGCTTTTAAATAAAATTCAATAGCTTTTTCTTGAGCATTTATATTAAAATAAGCTTTGGCTAAATTGTTATAAGCCAATGAAAGCTCAGGTTTCAGGTTTCTTTTTTCAAGCTCGTTAATAGCTGATAAGGAATATTGTAACCCTTTTGAATAATTGCCTCGTTTTATTTCAATTAAACCAATACTGTTGTTAACTTTTGCAATTCCTAAGGTGTCTTTTAAATTACCAAATAACGCTTTTGATTTTGCATAACCAGTAACAGCATTTATGTAATCATTTTTACTAGCATAAATTAAAGATTTATAATAAGTGATTTCAGCAATGCCATAGGTATAATTCATGGCTGTTGATAGTTTTTCACTTTCATAAATATATTTTAATGCTTTATCATAGTCTTCAATATCATAAAGACGTTTAATAAGTTTTAAAGAGGTGTCAACTTTCAAGGTGTCAGATTCCTCAAAGGCCAATTGTATGTAAAGGCTGTCTATCTCTTTGGTTTGAGCGTAACCAGAGCATACTATAGATAATAGAAATATAGTAATTATTTTCCTCATACAATATTTAACATACAACCTGCAATATTATAATCATATAATGTTTCTTGTTGAGGGAATTAAGACTACTTTATAGAGTTGTATAATGATAGTTAGTTTAACTGTCATCTCTATATTTAAAAGAGAGGACAATAGCAATACACTAACAAAAGTTGTAAAAAGCCTTTTAAAAATCTAATTTCTGCGTTTTTCTACCAATAAATTAGATTAAATGACTTTGAAAATTTTGCAAAAAATCGACGAATAGTTGAACGGTAAAAAACTCGGAAAAACGGCAATTAAACAATACAAAACGGGTTCAAAGTTTTACAATATTTTCACATTTTTTATTAGACCTTTTTATACAATCAAACTTTAATAAATGTTTTATCTTTGCTTTCTTATAAAAAGCATTATTTAATGAGCCTTCAAGAGACTTTATCAACAAAAATTAAACAAGCATTACAATCATCTTACAATACCTTAATCGAGGACATTGAATTTCAATCTACCAGGAAGGATTTTGCTGGAGATATTACTGTGGTAATTTTTCCAATGTTGAGATTTATCAAGGGTAACCCAGTACAAATCGGGACTGATATTGGTAATTATTTAGTTGAAAATGTTGAAGAAGTTAAAGCTTATAATGTAGTAAAAGGGTTTCTAAATATTGAAATTGAAGATGCTTATTATGTTCAATTTTTTAATGAAATAAATAAAGATAATCAGTTTGGTTTTGTAATGACGATGCCAAATTCAAAGGCCATTATGGTGGAATATTCTTCGCCAAATACTAACAAACCATTGCATCTAGGACATATTAGAAATAATTTATTAGGGTATAGTGTTGCCGAAATTTTAAAGGCTTCAGGAAAGAAAGTTTATAAAACTCAAATCATTAACGATAGAGGCATACATATTTGTAAAAGTATGTTGGCTTGGAAGCGTTTTGGAGATGGTGAAACGCCTGAAAGTACTGGATTAAAAGGAGATAAATTAGTAGGTAACTATTACGTCAAATTTGATCAGGTATATAAAAAGGAAATAGCTGTTTTAATTCAAGAAGGAAAGTCTGAAGAAGACGCCAAAAAGCAGGCTCCTATATTATTAGAAGCTCAAAACATGCTCTTGAAATGGGAAGCGGGAGATGAAGAAACAGTGAATTTATGGAAAACCATGAACCAATGGGTTTATAAGGGTTTTGATATTACTTATAAAAATTTAGGTGTTGATTTTGATACCCTTTATTATGAAAGTAACACCTACTTATTAGGTAAGGAATTTGTTACTCAGGGTTTAAAATCCGGAGTCTTTACAAAAGAAGATGATGATTCGGTTTGGTGTGATTTAACGGAAGATGGATTAGATAAAAAAATAGTTCAACGAGGTGATGGTACGGCGGTCTACATGACTCAAGATATTGGAACAGCTATACAACGAATTAAAGATTATCCTGATGTTGGGGGTATGGTTTATACGGTTGGTAATGAACAGGATTATCATTTTAAGGTCTTGTTTTTAATCTTGAAGAAGTTAGGGTTTGATTGGGCTGAAAACTTATATCATTTAAGCTATGGTATGGTTGATTTGCCATCTGGGAAAATGAAGAGCAGAGAAGGCACTGTTGTAGACGCTGATGATTTAATTGAAGAAATGGCAATTACCGCTGGAGAAATTTCAGAAGAACTTGGCAAACTTGATGGGTATTCGGCTACTGAAAAGCAAGAGCTTTATAAAACTATTGGTTTGGGTGCCTTAAAATATTTTATATTAAAAGTAGATCCTAAAAAACGAATATTATTCGATCCTAAGGAGTCTATTGATTTCCAAGGCAATACGGGTCCATTTATTCAATATACCTATGCAAGAATACAATCTATTATTCGCAAAGCAGATTTTGATTATTCAGTGGTATTAAATGATGTTGTATTGCATGAAAAGGAGAAGGAATTATTAAAACAATTACAACTATTTCCGGAGGTTATTCAAAATGCTGCAGAAACGCATAGCCCTGCTTTAATCGCCAATTATACCTATGATTTGGTAAAGGAATTTAATTCATTTTACCAGAATGTGTCTATTTTAGGGGCAGATCATTTAAATGAAAAGATTTTTAGAGTCCAGCTTTCAAAAAAGGTGGCTTTAACTATAAAAAATGCCTTTAATTTATTAGGAATTGAAGTGCCTGAACGTATGTAATTATCTTAAATGTTTTAAACCTTCATAAACAACGATGCCAACAGCATTTGCAAGGTTTAGACTTCTAACATGTTCACTAAATAAAGGGATTTTAAATAATGAGTCTGAGTTGGATTCTATAAGTGATTTTGACAACCCAACTGATTCTTTCCCAAACACTAGAAACATATTATCTTTAAAAGGGATCTCCCAATGGGATTTAGTACCGTGACTGGATAAATAAATCAAATGGGCATTTTTATTTATGGCTAAAAAAGATTCAATATTATCATAATAAATAACCTGAAGATGTTGCCAGTAATCTAATCCAGCTCGTTTTAGTCTGGTGTCATCAATTTCAAATCCTAAAGGTTTTACTATATGTAAATTTGAACCTGTTGCTAATGCTAATCGGCCAATATTACCTGTATTATTTGGGATCTCAGGTTCGACTAAAACGATATTAAACGGCATTTTTTTTCAAAACTTTCAAAATTAAAAATCGGATTAATAGTATAAATGGAAATCCATGAAGTACTAAATCAAACCAATCCATCAGTTGCATCCCTTTGGCCCCACCTAAAACCCAGTATATTTTTCCAAGCACATGTGGTTCAGGAAAGTATGGCGCTAACCCCAGGGTTAAACATAGTAATAAAATAAGTTTCCAGTTGTTAAATGCAGACACAGTTTTATCCATTTTAGAATTTAGTCGTTTTCTTCTTCTTCAAATTCAGTGGTGCTGGCGTCAAATTCCGCTTCTAAAAATTCATCCTTACTAATCCAGTAATTTGAAGTGATTAAAGTATAAGAGTTATCACTTTGATGGTTTAATTGCCATACTATATGTTCGGCTTCCTTAAACTCCTTTTTTCCTGCAATTTGTTCAGCGAATAATCTTTTTAATACATTATTACCCGATAATGCGGAGTTAAAACATTTTAAAACTACTTCTTTTGTTATGTCCTTTTTGTTTTTATCAAGCTGTTCAATTTCAAATTCAATTATAGTTGCCTTAGCATTGGGAAAAGTACCATTATAAGCCTTATATAAAAGTTGATTTATGTTAAATAATTGATGATGTAATGAAATATCTGCATATTCTTCAGAAATTTTATCTTCAAGCATTTCATTCGAAATCTGTTCAATTTGATTGGGGTTCAAGTCATTTGATAATTGGTAATCCAATACAATGGAAGCTGCTTCCTCTGGTTCAAAATCTGAAATCGCCATAAAAAGCAATTCTAAAACTTCTTCGGGTGTTGAGTTTTGCGCATCATCAAAACCAAATCTTTCTAGCAACTGCATATAATCATCCAGAGTCCAGGCCGTTGGAAGTTCCTGAACCGATTTTATATTATTAATTATGACATGATATTTCATGATTTTATTTTTTCTTTAACTCGTAAAGATCTAATCGTCTGTCTTTTAGATTTCTAACACTGCCAAATTGGTTCAATTCTCTTAGCAAATCAATATCTACATCTGCAATTAAAATCATTTCAGAATTTTGTGTCGCTTCGGCCTTAACACCATTCGTTGGAAAGGCAAAATCACAAGGTGTAAAAACCATGGATTGTGCAAACTGGATATCCATATTTTGAACTTTAGGTAAATTACCTACGCTACCGGCAATTGCAACGTAACATTCGTTTTCAATAGCTCTGGCTTGGGCACAGTGACGAACGCGCGAGAATCCGTTTTGAGTATCTGTTAAAAAGGGAACAAATAATATATCCATGCCTTCATCAGCTAATATTCGACTTAATTCAGGAAACTCAGAATCATAACATATTAGAATACCAATTTTTCCACAATCGGTATCAAATGCTTTTAATTCATTGCCACCAACCATACCCCATACTTTCGCTTCATCTGGTGTAACATGTAATTTTTCATAACGTTCCATGGAGCCATCACGTCTACATAAATAACCCGCATTATGGAGTTTACCATCTACCATTTCTGGCATACTTCCTGTAATGATATTGATGTTATATGAAATAGCTAGTTTTGAAAATCGCGAAACCATTTCAGCAGTATGTTTGGCTAATTCTCTAATGGCCTCTGGAGTTGATAAATGATTGTTTTCAGCCATTAAAGGTGCATTAAAAAATTCGGGAAATAAAGCAAAATCACTTCTATAACCTGAAACAGCATCTATAAAAAATTCAGCTTGCTCCATCACATCATCTAAACTTTTATAAGGGCGCATTTGCCATTGAACTAGGCCTAAACGAACGATTTTCTTTATCGCTGTTGCTTTTTTATTTTGCTTTTCGTAATATATGTTATCCCACTCCAGTAATACAGCATATTCATGGGAGGAGGCATCACCCTCAAGATAGTTGGTTAAAATACGCGCTGGATGAAAATCGTTTGAAATTTGAAAATTTAAAACAGGGTCATGTATTTCTTTGCGTCTAACTTTATCTATATATTCTTTTGGACTTAAAACGTCTGCATATTTGTGGTAATTTGGAATTCTGCCTCCAAAAGCTAAGCCCTTTAAATTTAACCGCTCGCATAAATCCTTACGATAATCATACAAACGTCGACCTAAACGCAAACCTCTAAACTCAGGTTTTATAAAAACATCAATTCCATAAATAATATCTCCATCATTGGTATGTGTGCTGAAAGTATAATTGCCGGTGATTTGTTCATAGGTATGATTGTGATCAAATTTATCGTAATCCACAATAATACTCAATGCACAACCAGCAATTTGATTATTCACCTTTATAACCGCTTGCCCTTCTGGAAATTTATGAATTAAGGTTCTGATTTGCTCTTCTTTCCAAATAGAATCAGGCATGGTTGTATAAGACTCAATCATGGCTTGTTTTAACTCCTGATAGTCCTTGAGGTTTAAATAGGCTAGCTCAATATTTTCAATATCTTTCATTGGATGAATTATTATATGTGTTATGCTGATTTCTTATAAAAAAATAAAAGAGCAGCAATTTTAAAGATTAATCTAGTTTTAAAATAGATGGCGAAAGTACATATTTTATAAATTATTTTATAAGATATGTGAGTTTCATTGTAATAGAAGCAGTTTTCTCTTTAGAAGAGGTATTATAAGCACCACCCCAAGAATAATCTTCATTTGAATTCTGACCTGTTATTTGAAAAATTCCCATTTGTGCCAAAGAAAGATCACCAAGTTTCGCTCCGGAATTTTCAGAAATACTTTTTGCACGAAGTAATGCATTTTCTGTTGCGCGGGATACCATTTCAATTTTTAAATCTTCAAGTTTAGTGTAATAATATCTCGGCGCCACAGAATATAATTGGATGCCTTTATTTAATAATTCTGTAACTTCTCTGGATATTTTCTCAACCTTTTCAACGTCTTTAGAATTAATCTGAACAGTTTGACTTAAGGTGTATCCAATAAATTCTTGACCTAAATATTTTCCGTCGGTTGAATAGTTTTGCTTCATATTTTTATCGGTATTAACCGCATTAAAGATGATGACACTATCACTTAAACCTTTTAACTTAAGGTACTCAGAAATGGTTTCTTTATCAGTTTTTAAATCGGCATATGCCTGTTTTAAATCTTTGTTAACTTGAGAAAATCGGGCCTCCCAAACAATAAGATCAGAAGTAAAGTTAGTTTCACCTAAGCCGGTTACCGATATAGTTCCGACTTTTTTATTCCTGTTAATGACAGCATTTCCTAAAATAATGGAAGCAGCTACAATGGAAATAGCGAAGACAATAGCATTGAGGTTTTTTTTCATGAGGGTAAAGAATGAATTAAATTATTTATTTATCGTATCGATGTTATGAATTTATTAATCTCACCTACCGAATGGTTCGTTAGGAATTTAATAAATGCACTACCAATAATAGCACCTTTTGCATATTGAGTTGCTTGATTAAAAGTGGCGTTATTATTAATACCAAATCCAACAATTTGAGGGTTTTTTAAATCCATATTAGATATACGCTCAAAATAATGATTTTGGTTGTCACCAAAACCAGATTGACTTCCCGTAACACTGGAGCTACTTACCATATAAATAAATCCATTTGAAATGGAATCTATAAATTCAATACGTTCATTAGATGTTTGTGGTGTTATTAAAAACACATTAATCAAGCCGTATTTTTCAAAAGTTTTTTGATAGTCATCTTTATAGACGTCAACAGGTAAATCAGGGATTATTAAGCCATCAATTCCCAATTCGTGACATTTTTTACAAAATGCTTCCACACCAAATTGCAGCATAGGGTTGAAATAACCCATAATAATCAGAGGAATATCAACAGTTTTTCTAATATCCTTTAACTGATTAAAAAGAATTTCTGTGGTCATGCCGTTTTTTAGTGCCTCAGTAGAACTGGCTTGAATAGTGGGTCCATCTGCCAAAGGATCGCTAAAAGGCAATCCGATTTCAATCATATCCACACCACTTTTTTCTAAATTTTGAATGATGGAGACGGTATCATTTAAATTTGGATAGCCAGCAGTAAAATATATCGAAAGAAGCTTTTTATTTTCTTGTAATTTTTGTTGAATTCTGTTCATTGAAAACGAAATTATAATTTAAAATAATCTATATAGGTATTCAAATCTTTATCCCCACGACCTGATAAACTAACCACAACCAAATCATCCTTTTTGAATTTTTTATATTCAAAAATAGCCAGCGCGTGCGCTGTTTCAATAGCAGGAATGATACCTTCTAACTGACATAATTCTAATCCGGCTTTCATAGCATCCGCATCTGTAATGGACATAAATTCTGCGCGCCCAGTTTTAGACAAATGGGCATGCATGGGCCCAACACCTGGATAATCTAATCCCGCAGAAATGGAGTAAGGTTCTGTGATTTGACCATCTTTAGTTTGCATCAATAAGGTTTTACAGCCATGAATAATGCCCTCTTTACCTAATACAGATGTCGCGGCACTTTCACCAGAATCAATACCCAGTCCGGCGGCTTCAACCGCAATAATCTGAACAGCTTCTTCATGAAGAAAATGATAATAAGTTCCTGCAGCGTTACTGCCACCACCGATGCATGCAACGACGTAATCTGGGTTTTCTCGACCCAATTGTTCTTTTAATTGCCATTTAATTTCTTCTGAAATTACAGATTGAAACCTTGTTACCATATCTGGATACGGATGAGGTCCTATGGCAGAACCAATAATATAATGGGTGTCCACCGGATGGTTAATCCAATCACGAATAGCTTCATTAGTGGCATCTTTTAAGGTGCGGCTTCCTGACAATGCAGGGACTACTTTGGCTCCAAGCATTTTCATTCTGGCTACGTTAGGGGCTTGTCTGGCAATATCTATTTCACCCATATAAACAATACACTCTAGTCCCATAAGAGCGCATACGGTTGCGGTAGCAACACCATGCTGACCTGCTCCAGTTTCAGCAATTATTCTGTGTTTACCTAAACGTTTCGCAACTAAAATCTGTCCAATAGTATTATTTATTTTATGTGCGCCGGTATGGTTGAGGTCTTCTCGTTTTAAATAGATATTGGTATTGTATTTTTCTGAAAGACGTTTGGCTAAATAGAGAGGGGAAGGCCTGCCAACGTAATCTTTTAAAAGCTGGTCAAATTCCTCTTTAAAGCTCGACTCAGCCATTATTTTTAAATAGTTTTGACGTAATTCCTCTACATTTGGATAGAGCATTTCAGGGATGTAGGCACCGCCAAACTCACCGTAATATCCTTTTTCATTAACATTATAGCTCATAGTTGAGATTTAAATTCTTTTAGTTTTTTAATATTTTTTAGTCCGGGCTCTGTTTCAAACTTGCTATTGACATCTATAGCATAACAATATTTTGAGGCCCGACTTTTTAGAAATGATTTGATATTTTTACTTTCTTCAAGCCCAATACCACCACTTAAAAAATACGGTTTTGTTGAAGGATAGTCTTTTAAAATGTTCCAATCAAAAGTATAGCCATTGCCACCAGGTAATTTTCCTTTGGTGTCAAACAAATAAAAATCACACATCAGTTCATAAGGATTCAAGTCATCAAAATTAAACTGGTCTTTTATAGAAAAGACCTTGATGATTTCAATGTTTTGTGATTTTAGGGTTTTACAAAATTCAGGAGATTCAGCGCCATGAAGTTGTACTGCATTTAATTTGAATTTCTTAATGGCTTTAATGACTTCCTGTAATTCAGCGTCTACAAATACACCAACTTTTTTTATAGTTCGTGGAATTTCAGGAAGATTATCTTGAAAGTATCTTACCGATTTTTCATGAAAAATAAAGCCAAGATAATCTGGTTGCAAAGTGGCAACTTCTATAATATTATCTTGATATTTCATGCCACAGACTTTCAGTTTCATGACTCTAAGGCTTTTATAAATTGTTTTGCATTCTCTCCAGCATTATCGGTTTTCATAAAGTTTTCACCTATTAAAAACCCTTGATATCCATAAGGTCTTAGCTCTTTTATTGCTTCAATAGAGCTGATGCCACTTTCAGAAACTTTTACAAAATCATTTGGAATATGGGCACTTAAATTTTTACTAATTTCTAAACTGACTTCAAATGTTTTTAAGTTTCTATTATTAACTCCTAGCATATCCAGGCTTGGCATAAGTGATTTATGCAACTCCTCTTCATTGTGTACTTCTAATAAAACATCCAGATGTAAACTTTTAGCTAATTCAGAAAACAGTTTAATCTCTTGTTTCGTCAGAATGGCTGCAATGAGTAAAATAACATCGGCACCATGTGCTTTTGCTTCAATAATCTGATATGCATCAATAATGAATTCTTTGCGTAATAATGGCACATTGCAACTTGCTCTGGCTATTAATAAATCATCTAAAGAGCCTCCAAAATATTTGCTATCTGTTAACACAGACATACCGCAAACACCTGCTTCTTCATAGCCTTTAGCTACATCAAATACGTTAAAATTTTGATTGATAACAGGTTTTGAAGGTGATCGTCGTTTATGTTCTGCAATGATTCCTGAATTGCTTTGTTTTAGGTTACTTGCTAACGATATTGTTTTTCTATGAAACAAGACAGAAGCTTCCAATTGTTTTATAGGAATAAGTGATTTTCTTAAATCAACTTCTATTCGTTTGTCATTTACTATGTTGTCTAAAATAGTCATGCTATTTACTTAATTCTTGAATGGTTTGTAATGCTTTTAATCCTTTACCTGATAGCAGTGATTCCTTAGCCATTTCAAATCCCTTTATATGTTCAATATGTTTGGTGGTGGCAATCGCTAAACCGGCATTTGCACAGACTACATTATTTTGAGCTTCTGTACCTTTACCTTGAATAACTTTCATAAATATTTTAGCGGCATCTTCAACAGTGCTTCCACCAAAAATGGCTTCTTGCTTAATTTGTGATACGCCTAAATCTTCAGGTGAAAACATGCTTTCAGATTGATTGGAAATGACTTTCGTTTTTCCAGTTAATGAGATTTCGTCATAGCCATCTAAGGCATGAACTATAGAATAATTTTTATCTGTATTTTGATATAAATAACCATAAAGGCGAAGCAATTCTAAATTAAAAACACCTACCATCTGGTTTTTAGGAAATGATGGATTTACCATGGGTCCAAGCATATTGAAAAAGGTTTTTACACCTAATTCGCGTCTAATAGGACCTACGTTTTTCATGGCAGGGTGAAATAAAGGCGCATGCAACACACATATTCCAGCTTTATCAATCGAGCGTTTTAGGAAATCTTCATCATTTGAAAACTTGATGCCTAAATATTCCATAACATTGGAAGAGCCACAGGCTGATGAAACACCGTAATTTCCATGTTTTGCGACTTTCACACCAGCTCCTGCGGTAACAAAAGAAGCTAAGGTAGAAATATTAAAAGTGTCTTTTCCATCACCACCTGTTCCACATAAATCAATAGCATTAAAATCATTAAGATTAATAGGAATACACAAATCTAAAAGCGCATCTCTAAAACCTCTTAATTCTTCAAGCGTGATATTTCGCATCATATAAACCGTCAAAAAAGAAGCAATTTGGCTTTGGTTATACATGCCATTAGAAATATTAACTAGGGCCTGCTTAGCTTCTTCGCTTGAGATGCTTTCATGATTTATTAGTCTGTTTAATAAGTTCTTCATAGCCTAAGGATGTAACCAGTTTTTTAGAATTTGTTTACCATGCGGTGTTAAAACAGACTCGGGATGATACTGTACGCCTTTTACATCATAAACTTTATGACGTAAAGACATAATTTGGCCATTTTCATCAATAGAGGTTGCTTCTAAAACGTCTGGTAAATTAGGACTAACCACCCAAGAATGGTAGCGACCTACTTCAATTTCTTTTTCTAAGCCTTTGAATAAAGATTCATCATTGACAGTTATAGATACTTTAGTAGCAACGCCATGATATACGTTGTCTAAGTTGATGAGAGTGCCTCCAAAAACTTCTCCAATTGCTTGTTGCCCTAAACAAACACCTAAAATGCTTTTAGTTGGTGCAAACCTTTCAATAATGGGTTTTAATAAGCCTGCTTCATCAGGTATTCCTGGTCCAGGTGAAAGCACTATTTTTTCAAAAGGCTCCACATCATCCAATGTTAATTTGTCATTTCTAACTACAGTAACTTCACAATCTAAATCCTCTAAATAATGAACCAGATTATAGGTGAAACTATCATAATTGTCTATCACTAATACTTTTGTCATATCAAATATTTTCGGCTAATTCAATAGCTTTGGTTAGGGCTCCTAATTTATTATACACTTCCTGCAATTCATTTTCAGGATTTGATTTTGATACTAAACCAGCACCTGCTTGCCAATGCAATTTGTGATTCTTACTCAAAAAGGTTCTAATCATAATAGCATGATTAAAATTACCATCAAAATCCATAAACCCTATGGCGCCGCCATAAAAGGAACGACTTGTTTTTTCATATTCTTCAATAAGCTGCATGGCTCTGTGCTTTGGCGCGCCACTTAAGGTACCTGCCGGAAAAGTATCAGCCACGACTTGCATGGTTGATACGTTTTTGTGTTTTTGAGCTGTTACTTTACTCACCAAATGGATTACATGAGAAAAAAATTGGACTTCTCTATAGGTATCCACCACTACTTGGCTGCCATTTCTGCTTAAATCATTTCTTGCCAAATCTACCAACATCACATGTTCGGCATTTTCTTTGTCATCAATCTTCAGTTGTTTTGCTAATTCAGCATCTTTTAAATCGTTTCCTGTACGTTTAAAAGTGCCGGCAATAGGATGAATTTCTGCTTTGCCGCTACTAACAATAAGTTGAGCTTCCGGAGAACTTCCAAAAATTTTAAAATTTCCGTAATCAAAGTAAAACAAATATGGAGAAGGGTTGATGCTTCTTAAGGCACGATAGACATTAAATTCATCTCCTTTAAATTCTTGTGTAAAACTTTTTGATAATACCAATTGAAATACGTCACCACGTCCACAATGTTTTTTAGCAAGTTTCACATGTTGTTTATATTCATCATCTGTAAGGTTGGATTCAATTGACCCTTTTGATGAAAAATTATAGGAAGCAAAGTTTCTTGCCTTTATCAGTTGAAATATATCCTCAATATTACTATCACTATCATAACAATGCGCAAAGATATACGCTTCATTTTTATGATGATTAATCGCTATAATATTTTGATAAACAGCATAGTAAATATCAGGAATATTAACCGAATTGGCTTTTTTTGAAATGTTTATATCTTCAAAATATCTAACCGCATCATAGGCTATATATCCAAAAATACCATTGTTAATAAATTTAAATGTAGTTTCTGATTTTACTTCAAAACGCTTTGTGAATTCATGTATTTTTTCAGTAACATCTGTAGTGTTTGAAATGGGAGTACTCGTTACACTACTGTCTGGAAATGTTTGAAAAATAGTTTCATTTTCAACCTTTATAGAAGCTATTGGATTAAAACAGATATAAGAAAAACTATTGTCATTGGCGTGATAATCACTACTCTCTAGCAAAATACTGTTTGGGTAATTATCTCTTATTTTTAAATAAATACTAACAGGCGTAATGGTGTCTGCCAGAATTTTTTTGTAATGGGTATATAAGTTAAATGTTTTCATTTTTATTCATTAAAAAAGGCTTGTCGTGAATGACAAGCCTTTTTGATATTTCTAGTTTTTAAATATACTAAGCGACTACTTCACGAAATTAATTTTCTTAAAGCACCACCACCATGTATTATTTAAAAATGTATTCATATTTATTATTTTGGTCAAATATAGAAATGAAAATATAATTACACAATAGTTTCATTAATTTTTAATTAAAAATATGTTAAACGTCCTTTGAATGCCGAAGTAATATTTAAATTTATAACTATGAAATATATCTGGATTATACTATTTGCCTTCTTTTTTACTTCCTGTAAAGAGAACAAACAATCCATTAGTAAGGAAGAAGAGAAGGCTGTTGAAGTAAAAAATAACACTGCAAATACGGTTAATATAGATCTTGAAATATATGATTTTAATGGTTTTAAAAAGTACTTAAATCAAAAAGATGATAAAGTATATATTGTCAATTTTTGGGCCACTTGGTGCGGACCTTGTGTAAAAGAGTTACCTTATTTTGAAAGAATAAATAAGGAATACGGTAATAAAAATGTAGAAGTTATTTTGGTGAGTTTAGATTTTCCTCATTTGTATGAGTCTAAGCTAAAACCGTTTATATTAGAACATCATATCAAATCAAAAGTAATCGCTTTGGATGATGTTGATATGAATACCTGGATCCCATTGGTCAATCCAGATTGGTCTGGTTCCATCCCTGCAACCATCATTTATAAAAATGATACCTCAAAGTTTTTTGAACAGTCATTTACTTATGAAATATTGGAAAATGAAACACTTAAATTTTTAAAATAAAGACTTATGAAAACACCTGTTATATTATCAATTATGATGATTACATTTCTTAGTGATTTCACAGAAAAGAATGTGATTAAAGATTCAGGCTACCAAATAGGAGATGTAGTTTCTGATTTTGAATTAAAAAATGTGGATGGTAAAATGATTTCACTTTCAGATTATAATGAAGCAAAAGGATTTATTATTGCATTTACTTGTAATACCTGTCCTTTTGCAATAGCCTATGAAGATAGAATTATCGCCCTAGATAAAAAGTATGCTTCAAAAGGATATCCGGTAATCGCCATAAATCCTAACAGCCCTATTGCGCAACCCGGTGATAGTTTTAAGGCCATGCAACAAAGAGCGAAAGAAAAAGGTTTTACATTCCCTTATTTAGTAGATGAGGGACAGAAAGTATATCCTAAATATGGTGCTACCAAAACACCGCACATGTATGTTTTGCAAAAAACTAAAAAAGGAATCGTTTTGAAATATATCGGGGCCATTGATGATAATCATCAAGATGCCACTGCAGTAAAAACGAGGTATGTTGAAAATGCAGTTGATGCCTTATTAAAAGGAGAGGAGATTAAGCAAACAGAAACAAAAGCCATTGGTTGTTCTATTAAAGTATAATTGCGAATAAGCACATTTAAGTTCAAAAAAATATTTTTCTATTAAAAGTTATGTAGATATATTATTTTTGTGCCTTATAATTTTTTAAAATGGAAGAACTAACACAAGATGAATGGGCTGAACAGCTCGAGAATGATGACAAAGCTGTGATCCTAGATGTAAGAACGGATAATGAGGTAGCTATAGGAATAATTCCCAATGCCATTCATATTGATTTTTATAGAGGACACGATTTTATCGCTGAAATTCAAAAGCTTGATAAAGATAAAAACTATTATGTATATTGTAGATCTGGAAACAGAAGTGGACAGGCTTGCAAAATCATGGGGCAATTAGGCTTTAAAAATGCTTATAACCTTATTGGAGGTATCATGCAATGGCAAGGTGAAATCGAATAATTCTTATAAAAATGAAAAAATTATTAATTGTTTTTGGCTTACTTATTTTCGCTATTGTTGGTTGTAAAGGTCAATTAGAATCGGGGATAAAAGACATTTCTGTTGAAGAAATGCAATCCTTGTTAAAAATTGATGATGTGCAGTTGGTAGATGTTAGAACTCCTGAAGAATTTAATATGGGGTATATCGCTAATGCACAAAACATCAATTATTATTCGCCTACTATTGATGAAGATATCAAAAAACTTGACAAAAATAAGCCGGTGATTTTATATTGCCGCAGTGGTAAAAGAAGCAGAGACTGTTCTGAAAAACTAATTAAAGCTGGTTTTCAAAAAGTTTACAACTTAGAGGGTGGTATTACTCAATGGGAACATGAAGGCAAGGAAATTATTAAATAATAAAAAAACCTCTCAATTTTGAGAGGTTTTTTTATTGTTTGTTGAAATTTCTGATTTAAAACAGTGTTAAAACACTTCATTTATAATAGTTTAGAAAATTTTATTATATTTGAGTTACTCCAAATGATGACCCATTATCTTAAATGATTAAGTAGTATAGTCATTTATTATATAGCTATTATTTCTTATTTTTTTAAAGACCATATAAAAAATATATGGCTTATTAACCAACCAAATAATTATAATTATGATTAAAAAATCGATTTCATTAATGTGTATAGCTGCCATTGTTTTTGGCTCCATGCTTACAGTAAAGGCCCAAGATGAATCTAAGGATTACAAAATGTGGGAAGATATTATGTTAACTCCAGACAATACAAAACTGAAGGTTTTGCAGGAAAACATGAGAAAGCATAACATGACCTATCATAAAGCGGGTCCAAATAAAGCAACGGTTTATAATATTACGTCTGGGCCTAATGCAGGTAATATCGTTTGGGAAATGGGACCCATGATGTATAAGCATAATGATTCACGTCCGGGAGAAGGCGCTCATGATGCCGATTGGAGAGATAATGTGATGCCTTATATAAAAAAGATTCAAACAATTGAATATTGGACTGAAAATAAAAAATTGAATAATACCGATATGCTTGGCGAAGACGGGAATTCTAAATATCCAATAGCTTTTGTAAGATATTATGAAGTTGTTGATGGGCCAGCCCCAGGCATAAATGAATTCTTTGAAAGAATAAGTAAAACGGTCAAGGCATTAGAGGGTGTAAACCCTTGGGGCGTTTATTATAATGAGTTCAGACAAGGAAATCTTGGACGTCATATTGCTACTTGGTCTTTTAGTCCAAATTGGGCCGATTTTGACAAGGATGTGAATTGGGTTGAAACCTTCAATAAAGTAAATGGTGAAAACTCCTGGCAAAATCAGTTGGATTTGGAAAAAATAACCTTTTCAAATACCTGGGATGAAATTTTGGTATATAATGCCCAGATGAGCGGTCAGTAAATCTGTTTCAAGGGTCATTGATAAACCTACACAAGTTCTAAATAAAAACCTCCATTTTAAGATAAAATGGGGGTTTTTATTATTCAAAACTTATTTTTAACTTCTTTTTAAGTCCTTCAACTATTAATTTTTAATCAAAACGTCTATTTATATACTTTTATATAAAATTACATATTCTTAATTATTTGTTTTATTTTTAGGAATATGAAATTTTAAAGTGGCTTTTTTATTAATTAATTATTTTAATCCCTTACCCTCATGGAAAACGGTTACGTCATTTTAGGTATTGTTGCCTTATTGTTTATTAGTATGTATGGTTATGCTTATGCCTCTGTTGCTTTAGAAAAAATTCAAGAAAAAAAAGCTCTTAAAATTGAACTTAAAAAGGAACAATTAAGACTTGAAGACAAAGCTATAAAGCAGAATGCCAGAGATCAAAAAATGAGTCAACTTAACAAGCGAAGTGAAGAAATAAGGCTTGAGCTTGAAAAACTTGAACAAAAGAAAACGGAAAAAGAAGTAAAAAGGCTTAAAATTAGCTAAATTCATTTGAGTATTTTTCTTTAATTGAACTTCATTAACATATCTCTTATTGTTGATTTTCAGTGCTTTCTATTAAAGTTCAGTATTTTATACTTAACTTTAAATGAAATAACAACCTAAAACCAACATTATGAAACAATTCATTTTCATCTTATTCTGCGCAACTGTACTTATGGGTTGCCAACAAAAAACAGACAATTCTTCTCAGGAAGCGTTTGAAAAAAATTCAAAAACGGTTCTGGCTAACCTAGAAGGGTGGCAAAATGAAAACATTGATTATTCAATGTATTCCAAGGATTTTATCATGCTAGAAACAGGTGTAGGAGCTGAAAAAGATTCATTAACCTTAGATGAAGTTATAGCAAATGATAAAAAAATGTGGGAATATTATGATTTTAAATTAGTAACCAGTCCTCCGGTTTTGCTTCCTGGTGTTAATGCAGATACTAAACAACCAGATGGCTCTGTGAGGCATTATAGCACTTGGGAAATTACACTTCCAGCTACAGATTCAACAGAAGCCAAATCAGGACAAATAAGACTTTATGAATCTTTTGATTTTGATGCTGATGGTAAAATATTATATCAACAAGTTTATGGTGATTTTGGTGGAATAATGATGAAATTACATCATGTTGATGATGACATGGGTGAAATGGAAGAATAGTTAAAACGCCTTTTAAACAAAATTTTAAATCCTAACCGTTTTTAAAAACGGTTAGGATTTTTGTTATTTAACATGATATCTGTCACAAAAAATTTAATTAATTATTATTACTATTGCTTTAGTATTTAAACACATCATTTTTCTTTTAATTTTAAAATATCACAGCATGAAATTTTTCAGATTTACTTTGGTTATTACTATTTTTTTGTTTTTCGCATGTAAAGACAAGTATAAAACAATTCCTACTCAGGTGATTGATAATTCAGAAAACATGAATCAAGTAGTGAATCCTGAAGCTTCCAAATTACATACCGTAGTTGTCAATGAGATACTTCCTACGGCTAATTACACCTATCTCAATGTAACAGAAGGAGAGAAAACTTTTTGGATTGCTGTGAGTAGCACAGATGCTAAAATAGGAGAAACGTATTTTTATGTTGGCGGCCTTTTAAAAAAGAATTTTGAAAGTAAAACATTAAATAAAGTGTTTGATGAATTGTATTTAATAGGAAATTTAGTTTCTTCAAATCATGGGGATGAGGTTGCCACTGCAAGTAATAATAATACTAAAGTTAATGAATTGGCAACTAACTCAGAGAAAATAAAAATAACAAGACAAAAAGGATCCATTAAAATATCTGAAATTGTAAATAATCCAAAAAAATATGCAGGACAAACTGTTCAGATTGATGGAGAATGCACAAAAATAAATCTTGGGATTATGGGCAAGAACTGGATTCATCTAAAAGATGGAAGTCAAGATGATTTTGATTTAGTGATTACTTCAGATGCCATGGTAGATGTAGGTGCTGTAATGACCATAAAAGCAGAAGTAGTTTTAAATAAAGATTTTGGTGCAGGTTATAAGTATGATTTGATATTAGAAAATGGCACCCTCGTAAAAAAACAGTAAATATTTAAAGGGTCATTCCTGTATTTATTTTTTAAACATAAAATACACAGCTAAAATCAAGAGGATAAAAGCAATAACATGATTCAATCTAAAGGTTTCTGTTTTGAATACTACTAAGGTAAAAACGGCAAAAACTAATAGCGTAATCACTTCTTGAATTACTTTAAGCTGTATTAATGTAAACGGACCACCATTATTTTTAAACCCTATTTTGTTGGCAGGTACTTGAAACATATACTCAAACAAGGCAATACCCCAGCTAATAAGAATTATTGAAATAAGACCTAATTTACTGGACCACTTCCATTCTGAAAATTTTAAATGGCCATACCAGGCGATAACCATAAAAGTATTGCTTAATACAAGAAGACAAATGGTCAAAATGGCTTTCATAGATGGGCGTCATTAATTTTTGATAAATATAATTTGAAAAAGAATAGAATGCAATGGCGTTCAGTATTTTAAGAAGAATATATAATAGAAAAAGGAAACACATCGTAATGCACTTCCTTTTTCTTCCATAATATCAGGTTTGTTTACATTTAAGATACCTCAATATTACAATGCAAATTAACAAAAAAAGAGCTAATTAAAACATGACTTTTGTCATGGAAAAATAAATTAAAAATGGATAATTTAAACGATTAATTAAACGTTTTTAAAAGAAATAATATGGATAGTGTTTTTCTAAATAAATTAAATACTCTTAAGAAATCGGATGATTTTAAAAAAGTAGCTAATGATGTTAACAATCCTTATTCTTTGTATTGCAACCAATATATAAGGGCCAGCGAAGAACAAAAAAAATGGATGGACAAAAACTCTGATTATATTCTAAACAAAATCAAAACTTTAGAAAAAAAATATTGGTAAAATTGTATGCCTTTTAACTGTGAAAATCCATAATCTTAATTGCTTAGATTATGGATTTTTTCTTTGGTCTTTTCGTTCAAGCTGTAATTTTTTCTAATTTAACCGTAAAGTGTCTCATAATAGGTGCTTCTTCAATGATTCTGTAACCTCTTTTGGCTTCGCTTCTCGAGGTATAAATTTCTTTGATGACATGTGCAATATATTTCATGTGATTTAAAGAATAGGTTCTACGAGGAATTGCCAAACGAACTAGTTCTAATTCCGGATATCTGTTTTTATGCGTAAAAGGATCTCTGTCTGCCAGGATAGTTCCAATTTCTACACCTCTGATACCGCCAATAATATAAAGTTCTATAGCTAATGCCTGTGCTCTGTATTCATCTCTTGGGATGGTTGGCACAAATTTGTTGGCATCTAAAAAAATAGCATGACCGCCAAAAGGTTGCTGCACTGGTACCCCAAATTCCACTAATTGGGTTCCTAAATAGGCCACCTGTTTTATTCTAGTTTCAAGATAATCAAACTCTGTCGCTTCATCCAGTCCTACTGCCAATGCACCCATATCTCTGCCATTTAATCCGCCATAGGTGATAAAGCCTTCATACATAATATTAAAAACGGTTGCCTTTTTGTAAACTTCCTCATCATTAAGAGCAATAAAACCACCCATATTTACCAGACCGTCTTTTTTTGCACTCATGGTCATGCCGTCTGCATATGAGAAAAATTCTTTGACTATTTCCTTAATGGAGGCATTTTTATATCCTTCTTCTCTTATTTTTATGAAGTAAGCATTTTCAGCAAAACGTGCCGCATCAATAAACAAAGGGATATGATATTTTTTGCAGATTTTTGAAACCTCCTTAATATTTTCCATAGACACCGGTTGCCCACCAGCCGAGTTACAGGTTACCGTAACGATTACAAAAGGAATGTTATCCGTAGGGTTATTTTTTAACGCCGTTTCTAATTTTTCAATATTGACGTTTCCTTTAAAAGGATGATAGACGGTGGTGTTGAAGGCTTCATCAATAGTGCAATCAAGGGTGGAAGCTTTTCTAAATTCTATATGCCCTTTGGTGGTATCGAAATGGGAATTGCCAGGAATCACATCTCCCTCTTTTACCAAAACAGAAAACAAGACGTTTTCAGCAGCTCTTCCCTGATGGGTTGGTAAAAAATAGTTGAACCCAGTGAGGCGTTTTACGGTATCTTTTAATTTTAAAAAGGATTGAGATCCTGCATAACTTTCATCACCCATCATCATTTCTGCCCATTGTTTATCGCTCATGGCACCGGTTCCAGAATCAGTTAGCAAATCAATAAACACCTTTTCTGAAGTTAAGTTGAATAAATTGTAATCAGCTTCCTTAATCCATTGTTTGCGTTCTTCAATAGTTGAAGGTTTTATGTATTCAACCATTTTGGTTTTATAGGGTTCTGCGTAGGGAAGATTCATAATTTTAGTTTAATGCAAAATTACCAATCATAAACTGTTGGCATATGACAAAAGTCAGTAACCTCCATATTAGATCTTTCTAATTGGTTAAAGCATATATTTTTCTTACAAATCTTTCAATTTTTCTATTTTAATTTTATATATTGAGCTATTATTAACCAACCTTAAATACATTAACTATGAAAAACACCAAAAGTCCTCTGCTCAAAATATTCGTTAGCTAAGTGCTGCTGACACAGTGAATATCCCAAACATTATCCTACTTTATTCTAATACTAATTTTTTAATCATTTTTAAAACTGATTCAATATGCCAAATAATTATATAAAATTACAAGTAAAAAGTAGTGGACAATATTTAAATTCAGACTCCAATAATTATGCATGTCAAGCTGATATGCCTACATCTAACAATTATTTATGGGAAATGACTGATGCACCAGGAAATGCTGGATGGTCTTTACTCCAAGTAAAACAAAGTAATTTATATTTATATATAGATGGATCCAGTATGGCTAATGGGGCTATTGCTAAACTGGGAAGTTTACCTTCGTCCTTAACGCCTAATTTCTTGTGGAAAAAAATGGATGTGCCAGGTCAAACAGGTTGGTCTATGTTTCAGGTAAAGCACAGCCTACAATATTTAAACATATTAAATGGAGGTGTTATTATTGGTACTTATGCCTGTCAGGGTGTTGCAAATACTACCCCTAACTTCTTTTGGCTCCAACAGCCCAACAAAGATCCCAAAGCCGTAAAAATTGATCTTCAAATTAATTGTCAAGGACTTTACGATTTACAGTCTAACGGAGGACCCGTTTCTGATGCTACGGCAAATGAAGAATTACTAATCAGTGATGATAATAATGGTCATAAAGAAAATAACAATCAAAGCTCATTTGAAACCATAGTAAATGCGGGAAGTATTGTTACCTGGGACGCCTCCATTGAACCAACTAATCCTCTAAATCGAAATTGGGATGTTAGAATTGATGGATTTCAAGCGGATTCAAACTCACAAAATATTTTTAATCTCGGATCAGCACATGGGAATAGCGGAAAATATACTGCACAAGTCTTATGGACAGCAATACCTCCTGACAGTGGTGATAATGAAACATATACTATTAATTTTTCAATTAAACCAAAAAGTAGTAATAGTTGGGTTTCTTTTAGCGTAGACCCTAAACTTAGAGTCGATCCTACTACTACGACTGATAAATAGTAAATCCAGATGTAATGAAGCGAATCTTAACCTTATGGTTAATACACTTTTTGTTTTTGTATACCTATGTAGGTGCGGCTCAAAACCAGAAAGTAGCAGATAGCCTCATTAAAGAATTAAAGCAGCACCAGAGAGTCGACAAGGATACCTTGCGACTCTCATGGTTAAGCAAGATTTCATTTAATCATAATAATCCGGATAGTTCACTTTATTTTTCACGTCTTATAATTGCAGAAACAAATGATCCATTTTATTTGTATGGGGCCTACTATAATATAGGTTCTGCACTCAGAATACAGGGTAATCTGGAGGGGGCTTTAGAGGCTTATTTTAAAAGTCTGGAATTTGCCAGGAGTTTACCAGAAAAATCTAAAGAAGCGACTTCTAATATGGCTATTGGAGATGTGTATTCTATATCAGGGGCCCACAAGAACTCTATTGAATATTATTCAAAATCTGTTGACATTTATAGGCAATTAAATGATTCAATTTCTTTAAATGGTTCGATTAATTTTGCCATGTTGCTGTTTAATA
>JAHENA010000105.1 GCA_024643405.1 Flavobacteriales bacterium
ATAACCATTCATGAGTTCAAGTTCTTTTGGAATCAGATTAATATAGCTGCTGTAAAATTGATTGTATTCAGATGGATTTAAATCTTTTGTTGTCATAATACTACTTGTTAAATTTTCGCCTGATATGTATATAAATCATAATATCTACCTTGTTTCGCAATCAATTCATCATGATTTCCACGCTCAATAATATGTCCGGCTTCAATAACTAAAATTTGATCTGCTTTTCTAATTGTACTCAATCTGTGCGCAATAACAATAGTAGTTCTATCCTTTATTAATTCAGTTAAACTTTTTTGAATTAATGCTTCGCTTTCGGTATCTAAACTAGAAGTCGCTTCATCTAAAATAATAATTTTAGGATTTGCTAAAATAGCTCTGGCTATAGCTAGACGCTGCCTTTGTCCTCCAGAAAGTTTAACACCTCTTTCACCAATAAGTGTATCTAAACCATCATCAAAGCGATCTGTAAATTCGTTGACATAGGCAGCTTTTACCGCATTCTGCAATTCAGATTCTGTAGCATTGGGCCTAGGAAACATGATATTTTCCTTTATGGTGCCTTCAAACAAAAATTCATCCTGCAATACCACTCCCAAATGTTGCCTGTAACTATTTAAATTTACTTTTGATAAATCTTGGCTATCAATTGAAACAATTCCTGATTTGGGATTTAAAAACGTCGCCGATAATCCAGCAATCGTTGATTTTCCAGAACCTGAACTACCAACTAAAGCCGTTACAGAACCAGCGGGTGCTTTAAAACTAATGTGATGCAAAACTTCTTTTCCTGCGTCATATGAAAACGACACATCATTAAACTCAATGTTTCCCTCAATTTGATCTAATTTAATAATACGCTCATCATTATCTTCTTCAGCCGTCATGTTCATAAGTTCTTCTGTTCTATCCAAACCTGCTAAGGCTTCTGTAAGCTGACTTCCAATATTACTCATCTGGACTATAGGTGCAATCATAAAGCCAAGAAACAATGTAAATGACAGAAAATCACCAACGGTTAAATCGCCCATCATTATTTTATATCCCCCAATACCCATGATACCAGTAGAAGCAATCCCCAACAAAAATGTGGAGGAACTGGTCATAAAAGCAGTCGCTGTTAAGCTCTTTTTTACATTTTGAAATAATCTTTCAACTCCCTTTTCAAAAACTATATTTTCCTGTGCTTCAGCATTAAATGCTTTAATAACTCTAACACCGGCTAAGGTTTCTGTTAAACGACCTGTAACTTCTGCATTAATCACACCACGCGTTCTAAAAATGGGTCTTATATAGCCAAAGGCTTTTAAAGCGATAACCCCAAAAACAGCTACTGGAACAAGAACAAATAAGGTCATTGACGGACTTATCCGAATTAATAATACCAAAGATATGATAGCCGTCAGGGTTCCTCCTACCATTTGAACTAAACCCGTCCCAATAAGATTTCTAACACCTTCCACATCATTCATTATTCTTGATACCAGTGCACCCGATTTGGTGTTATCAAAAAAACTGATAGGTAATGACAATACTTTTTTCTGAACTTGTGCACGTAATTCACTAATTAAATATTGAGCCTGCACACTTAAAATTTTGGTTAATAGAAAAGAAGTAACCGCTTGAACCAAAATAGCTAAACCGACTAATAATAATAAATTATACAATTGATCATAATCTTTATTTGGTACGACATCATCCAACAAGGCTTTACTTTTCCAGGGTAATACCAGACTTGATAATCGGCTTAAAACTATTAATATTAATCCAATAAATACAAGTTTACGTCTTGGCCAAATTATGGTTTTAAACGCTTGAGTGATAGTTATTTTTGATTTCGTATTACCCTTTTCTTTTAGGTGCTGCATTGCCTATTTTATTTTTTAAAATTGAATTGTAAAAATACTGATTCTTTAAGATAGAGTAAGATTAATAAATAAATTACTCTTATCTAATTAATAAAAAAAACCACCCATGTATTTTTGAGTGGCTCATTTTTTTAAAACACATTTCTTATTAAGTGCGTTTTGCTTTTTTAGCAAGTTTTGCAGCTTTTTTTTCTTTCGGTGTTAAAAGTGGTTCTTTTTTAACGTTTTTCTTTGCGTCTTGTGATTTTGCCATGTTGTATAAATTTTTAATTAATTAACTTTATTCTTTTAGAAAAATTCTAAATCTTGCTTTCCCTTCTTCAAGATGTTTCATGACTGGGCACCAAAGGATTCTGGGACATGCCCCCAATCATTATTTAACATACACAAATCTGAATGACATATTCCACAATAATTTACCTTAATATGCTTCATCATTTCCAATTTTTGGTAATCTATATGTAAATTTTTTCAAATTAACACCTGCTTGGTTGGCCGCGTAGGCATTAATTTTACTCATAACTCTATTTTTATATTTTCACTCAAAAGATATAAAAAAAGACTTAATTTGCTTTAACGAAGACGTTAAAATATCTTTAAAATAAAAAGAATCAAATACTCACTTTTATTAGGTTAATAAATTAAATAGCATCTCATGAAAATAATTGGCATTGGAAAAAACTATGTTGTTGATAAAGAAGAAATTAAGACCATTAAAAATGGCGATCAGTTAATATTTTTAAAAGCAGAAAGCACTCTAGTGACTGATAATAAAGATGTTGTTTATCCTTCAATCACTAATGAATTGGCTTATGAAGTCGAGTTAGTAGTGAAAATTGGTAAAAAAGGAAAAGATATTTCATTAAAAAATGCTGCTTCACACATTTCGGAAATTGCGGTAGGAATTGATTATACAGCAAAAGATGTTTTAGCACAAAGCAGAGCCAATAAAGGACCTTGGGCTTTAGCGAAGGGGTTTGATGGCGCCTCACCTATTTCTAATTTTTTGCCTGCTTCAAAATTCAAAGATTTAAATGACATCAATTTTAATTTAATCATTAATGGGGAACAAAAACAGTTTGGAAACACTTCACTTATGATATATAATTTTAGTGAAATTATTGCCTTTGTTTCCACTTTTATGACTTTAGAAGTTGGAGACCTTATATTTTCCGGAACGCCAGCATTGGGTTCAGGTTTAAATGTGAAAGGAGATCACCTGAAAGCTTCTATTGAAGGCGAACTACTTTTAGATTTTAAAATAGTCTAATAATCAATTTTAGAGCTATACTTATTTAGCATAAAAGATGATATAATTCATAGAACGTACATCATTTTTTTACTAAATTGCTTGTATGAACACCATTGCTGTACGTATTTATGATTTTTTAAAAGCGTTTCCTCCTTTTAATATGCTTTTACCAGAAAGCTTGTTGTCTATTTGTAAATCTATTGAAGTACAATACGTTGAAAAAGATAATTTTATATTTAAAACAAATGACCCAGTACAAGACAAATTTTATGTTGTTAAAGATGGGGATATTGGCTTATTTACAGCATCCAATGAACTCATTGATGAGTGCGATGAAGGCGATATTTTTGGGTTACGTGCCTTAATGCGACAAGGTAATTATTTATTGAGTGCTAAAGCCATTGAAGAAAGTATCGTTTATTGTATTTCATCAACACTTTTTGATGATTATATTGCCTCAAATTCAGAAGCAAGTAAATATTTAATGGCCAATTTAGTTTCTAATTATAGAAAATCTAATATTGAGGAACAAAACCATAATTTTTTTACTTCATTTCAACATACAACTTCTGGATTGCAGGATTTTTTAGAAGAACAAACTGCTGATTACTCAAAAAACCCCATAACGTGTTCAACTAAAACAAGTATTAAAGACGCTGCTATATTAATGACAGAAAAACGTGTTGGATCCATTATTATTACTGAAAAAAACAAGCCTCTTGGGATAATTACTGATAAAGATTTAAGAACAAAAATTGCAACAGGTTTATTTTCAATTGAAGAAAGTGTAAGTAAAATAATGACTTCCCCTGTTATTGCATATCATACAAATATTACAGTTGCTGAAGCTCAAATAGCTATGTTAAAACATAGAATAACACACTTATGTATTACAAAAGATGGTACAGTGGATTCAGAATTAACAGGAATTCTTTCAGAACACGATATCATCGTTATAAGAGAAAATAATGCGACTGTTTTAATTAAAGAAGTTAAAAGATCTAAATCCACCGAAGATTTAAAACAAATAAGATTACGTGCTCAGAAATTACTTAAACGCTATATTGAACAACAAATCCCTATAACCTTTGCTTCAAAAATTATAACTGAAATTAATAACAGTATTACCATTAAAATAATTGAAAATGCTATAAGTTTTATGAATCAACCTTTGCCAACTTCATTTACTTGGTTAGCAATTGGAAGTCAAGGCAGAGAGGAGCAATTGTTGTTTACAGACCAAGATAATGCGTTAGTATTTGACGATGTTCCTGAAAACGATATCAAAAAAACTAAAGATTATTTTTTGAAGCTTTCAAAAAAAATAACCCAAGACTTAAATGCGGTTGGTTTTGAATTCTGTCCTGCTAAAATGATGGCCAGTAACCCGAAATGGTGTTTGTCATTGTCGCAATGGAAACAACAATTTAAACGTTGGATAACTTCACCAGACCAAGATAATTTAATGTTATGTACCATCTTTTTTGATTTTGAACCTATTTATGGTAATAAACAATTGGTTAAAACTATGTCCGAAGGGATATTTGAATCAATAAGTAATCATGAAATATTTTTGAATCATCTAGGAGTTAATGCATTAAAAAACCCTCCCCCATTAAGTTTCTTTAGACACTTTTTAGTTGAACAAAGTGGTGAGCATAAAGACCAGTTTGATATTAAAGCCAGAGCCATGATGCCTTTAGTAGATGCTGCCAGGCTATTGATTCTTTCAAATAATATAGAAGCACATAATAATACCATTCTGCGATATGAAAAGCTCATTGAGCTTGAACCACAGAATAAAGAATTATACAATGATTGTTTGATTGCGTTTAAAAATTTGTTGCATTTTAGAACAGAACAAGGACTAAAACATGATGATTCAGGACGATTTATTGATTTAAAGTCTTTAAGCAAAGCAAATAGATTAGAATTAAAAAATTGCTTTAAAGCAATCAAAGAAATACAAGAATTAATTTTAGTTAGATTCAACCTTTCACAATTTTTATAGGATGCTTTGGTTTAAAAAGAAGAAATATCCTGCTTTTTGGAACGACTATTTAAAGAAATTTAAAACTTCTCAACCTAAAAGTATTGAAAACACACGATTTGTTGTTTTTGATACAGAAACTACTGGTTTTGACACTTTAACAGATCGGATTTTATCGATTGGAGCTGTAAGTATTTTTAACAATATTATAGACGTTTCTGATAGTACTGAAGTTTATTTAAAACAAGATGAATTTAAAGCTGAAACAGTTGAAATACATGGCATATTAAAGGAGGGAAACTTACTTAAAATAAATGAAAATGAAGCTATTGAACAATTTATTAACTATATAGGAAACGCTGTTTTAGTGGCTCATCATTCTGCTTTTGATATTGAAATGATAAATAATGCTTTAAAAAGATTAAACCTTCCGAAATTGAAAAATAAATGTATCGATACTGGAATTTTGTATAAAAAATTAGATGGAAAAAAAGAATCTCATATTTCTTTAGATATGCTGTGCGATGAATTTAATATTCCAAAACATGATAGACATACAGCTTCAGGTGATGCGTTTATTACTTCACTCCTATTTTTAAAAATTGTTTCAAAATTAAAACAAGAACGATATGTTCATTATTCCGATTTATTTAGAGCTTCCAATAATAAAGGGTACATATAAAAAAATAAGCCTTCATTTCTGAAGGCTTTTAGTATTAACATCATGTAATTTATTTTACCAAAGATCCTTCCATTATAGCTTTCACTACTTCCGGATTTAATAAGGTTGAAATATCTCCTAAACTAGAGGTATCATTTTCCGCTATTTTTCTCAAAATACGTCTCATAATTTTTCCTGAGCGTGTTTTTGGCAATCCTGGCACAAACTGAATTTTATCTAATTTAGCGATTGGTCCTATAGAACGACTTATTAAATCGTTTATTTCGTGACGTAAAAAATCTTCATTTTCAGGAGTTTCATAAACAATAACATAGGCATATAACGCGTTTCCTTTAATGTCATGAGGGAACCCTACAATAGCAGATTCAACGACATTACTGTGCTCATTAATTATATTTTCAATTGGTGCTGTTCCTAAATTGTGACCAGAAACTATAACGACATCATCTACTCTGCCAATTATTCTATAATTTCCTTCTAAATCTCTAAAGGAACCATCACCTGTAAAATATTTTCCGGGGAAGGCTGTAAAATAGGTTTCTTTATACCGTTTATGATCTCCATAAATAGTTCTTGCAATTGATGGCCATGGATATTTGATACATAACCTGCCTTCTGCCGGATTTGAATTTAATTCATTTCCTTTTTCATCAACCAAGCAAGGTTGCACCCCTGGCATTGGTCTGGTTGCAAAAGTTGGCTTAGTTGGTGTTACACCAGCTAATGGAGAAATCATGATGCTTCCGGTCTCTGTTTGCCACCAAGTATCTACAATTGGCGATTTTTGTTTTCCAATTTTTTCGTCATACCAGTGCCATGCCTCTTCATTAATAGGTTCACCAACAGTTCCTAAAACCTTTAAAGAACTTAAATCATTTCTTTCGGTCATGGCATTCCCTTGTGCTGCCAAGGCCCTAATTGCCGTTGGTGCCGTATAAAACTGATTTACTTTATACTTTTCAACAATTTGCCAAAAACGACTATAATCTGGATATGATGGAACCCCTTCAAACATTAATGTGGTTGCTCCTGCTGCCAGTGGACCGTATACTATATATGAATGACCAGTAATCCAGCCAATATCGGCTGTACAAAAATACACGTCTCCATGTTCATATTGAAATACATTTTTAAAACTATGCGCTGTTTGCACCATATAACCTGCACAACTGTGCACCATTCCTTTTGGTTTACCTGTAGAACCCGAAGTGTATAAAATAAATAACATATCTTCAGCATCCATGACTTCAGCCGAACAATTAGCATCAACCTTTGCTAATTCTTCATGCCACCAAACATCTCGTCCATCTTTCATTTTAATATGCCCATTAACCCTATTTAACACAATAGAAGTCTCAATAGTTGGACAAGTCTCCAAGGCTTCATCAACAATGCTCTTAAAATCAACCGCTTTATTCCCTCTAAAAACACCATCTGAAGTTAATAGTAATTTACACTGTGCATCATTAATTCTTGTGGAGAGCGCAACAGCAGAAAACCCAGCAAATACCACAGAATGAACCGCTCCTATACGTGCACAAGCTAATACAGCAATTGCCAATTCAGGAACCATTGGCATATAAATACAAATTCTATCTCCTTTAACTACCCCTCTTTTTTTAAGTACATTTGAAAATTTATTTACTTCAGCATGTAACTCTTTGTATGTTAAAGTTCTGTTTGCTTCGTTTGGATCGTTAGGCTCCCAAATGATAGCAGTGGCATCACCTCTTTTCTCTAAATGACGATCTAAACAGTTTTCAGTTATATTTAATTTAGCGCCTTTAAACCACTCAAATTTTGGAGTCTCCCAATTGTATTCAAGCACTTTATTCCACTTTTTACGCCAAGTAAATGTGTCTGCAATTTGAGCCCAATATCCTTCAGGGTCATTGATACTGTGTTGATAAGATTTATAATATTTTATAAATGAATCAATTCTTAAATCTTCAAGAGTTTCTTTTTCTTCTTCAGTTGCATGTTCAAATATGCCTATTTTATGAAGTTTGAATTCATGCGTAATTTCATTTACAATTTCAGGATCATCAATAGTGGATGGAATGCTATATTCAACACCATCAGCCATATTTCTTAATAGTTTTCGAAGAATTTTTCCTGAACGTGTTTTTGGTAATCTAGTTACAATTAATACCCTTTTAAGAGAAGCAACGGCTCCAATTTGTTTTCTAACTTGTTGTACTATTTTATATTCTAATTCAAATCCAGAAACATAATCACCAGATTTTAATACTACTAAAGCAAGTGGCACTTGTCCTTTTAAATCGTCGGCAATCCCAAAAACAGCGCATTCTGCTACAGACGGATTTAATGCAACAACTTCTTCCATTTCAGCAGTTGAGAGTCTGTGACCTGCCACATTAATCACATCATCTACTCTTCCTGTAATATATACATAACCATCTTCATCTTTGTAACCACCATCGCCTGAAAAATAATACCCAGGGAATTTTTTCAAATAGCCTTCTACATAACGTTCTGTATTCCCCCAAATATTTAATAAATTTCCTGGAGGCAAAGGCAATTTAACGGCAACCAAACCTTCTTTATTTGGACCAACTTTTTCGCCTTCATTATTTAAAATTTGAATATCATATCCACTAACTGCTTTTCCTGCAGAACCAGGCTTTACTGGAAGCGCCTCAACACCCA
>JAHENA010000029.1 GCA_024643405.1 Flavobacteriales bacterium
AATCAGTCATTAGATTTTGTTTCAACTTTTGCTGACGACATAAAATCTGATAAACGTTATAATGAATTTTATACATGGCATTATATTAATATGCCTTTAGATCAAAATTATGAAGATTCTGAAAAAAGTACCAATGGTGATCTAGTTTCTGGTATTAACTATTGTATAAAAGTAATTAAAGATGAGCAATCAAGTAATGACGACAAAGCATTTTACCTTAAACTATTAATTCACTATATTGGTGATTTGCATCAGCCCATGCACGTGGGCCTTGTTGAAGATAAAGGCGGGAATGACTTTAAGCTCCAGTGGTTTTATAAAGACTCCAATTTACATTCTGTCTGGGATAGAGAAATGATAGATAGTTATGGGATGAGTTATTCTGAAATAGCTGAGAATACAGATGTCTTAAGTAAAACTCAAGTTAAAGCAATTCAAGAAGGAACTCTTGTTGACTGGGTCAATGATACTCATAAATTAACAAGACAAGTATATGCCAATGTTAAGCCTAATGAGAATTTACGATATAATTATTCCTATGATAATTTTGAAACGGTTAGATCACAGCTTCAAAAAGGCGGTATCCGCTTAGCTAAGGTGTTGAATTCTTTGTTTTAATTAATCAATCCACATAAACAAATTATTATTTTGATTATTGGTAGTAATATCCTTTAAATCAGTCAGTACTGTATTTAAGGCCATATTGTGACTAAGATTTAAATGACAGAACGAATTGTATTTACAATTTAAAAAGTTAAGTGATGTAAATGCTTATATCCATTTTTAGGTTTTTTATTTTCTTATTAAATACATCTAATCAAGTAATCCATTGAGCATCAGTTTTTAAAATTTGCATCCGTAATTTGAACTTTTTACAAATAACCCATTATACATCTTAAGCTGCATAATAAATATCTAAAAGACTTCATAATTTGGTTGATTAAGATTTAAATTTTATAAAAATAATTTAAGTATTAAAAAACCCTCATAAGTTTTAGAATTAATAAGTAAGTTTTACAGATGTGAATAACTTGCAACCATTTTCATTAATGAGGTTTTATAATAGTTTTTATAACTATTAAGTCTAAATGAAAATGAGTCCAAACTTCTAAAACAGGTAATTTTAAGTTTTTCTTTCTATGTTAATTTTTTTTTGCTTGAAATAAGAAATCAATGCGAATATGCTATTTATTCAAAAAATACACTTTTATAGAAAACCAAAAAATGACTATATTACAATCAATTAACCAGCTATATATCAATTATTTAAAATAATGAAAAAAATAATCCTATTATTAATAACCATAAATCTGTTTTTTAGTTGCAAAAAACAAAAAGAACTACCAACCAATGTAATTGTAGAAACGAATGTCTCATCAAAATACGGTTGTGTGCCACCAGTAACAGATGCCCAATGGTATAAAGAAAATAAAATAGCACCACTTTTAAAAGGCTATGATGTTATAGATTACCCTATAACTACAGACAACCCTTTAGTTCAACGCTATTTTAATCAAGGAATGGCATTATCCTATGCATTCAATCATGCCGAAGCTGCGCGTTCATTTTATTATGCAACTCAATTGGACCCTAGTTGTGCCATGGCTTTTTGGGGGTTTGCTTACGTTTTAGGGCCAAACTACAATGCCGGAATGGAACCTGATAATTATGAGCGTGCTTATGAAGCCATTAAAAAAGCTCAAATTCTTTCTGCAAATGCAAGTGAAAAGGAAAAACTTTTTATTAATACTATGGCCTTACGTTATGCTCCTGAACCACCAGAAGATAGAAGTCAATTAGATATTGCATATTCCAATGCATTAGGAAAACTCTATAGTAAATATCTTGACGATTCTGAGATAGCTGTACTTTATGCTGAATCTATGATGAATATACATCCTTGGGATTTGTTTGATAAAAAAGGAAATCCCCAGCCTTGGACCCCTAAAATAATTTCATTACTTGAAACTACAATTGAAAAACACCCTAAACATCCTGGAGCGCATCATTTTTATATCCATTCAGTTGAAATGTCTAACACACCAGAGTTAGCTGATGGTTCAGCAAAATTATTTGATGATGGTTTGGTTTCCGGATCTGGTCATTTATTACATATGCCTTCACATACCTACATTAGAACTGGTGAGTATCATAAAGGCACACTATCTAACATCGCGGCTGTAAAAGCAGATAGCACCTATGTAACAACTTGCCATGCTCAAGGTGCATATCCATTAAGTTATTATCCTCATAATTATCATTTTATGGCAGCAACTGCAACCCTTGAAGGCAATAGCCATTGGGCTATGATTGGAGCCAATAAGGTATCTGAACATGTACATCCAGAAATCATGAAAGAACCTAATTGGGGGACTTTACAACATTATTACGTGATTCCCTATTATGTGGCAATAAAATTTAAAAAATGGGATGACATTTTGAATATGAAATTAGAAACCTACGAATTAAAATATCCAACAGCTATTCGACACTATGCGGAAGGAATGGCTTATTTGGGAAAAGGTAATTTAGTTAAGGCAAAATCAGAATTTTATGCACTTGAAATGTTAGCTAAAGACGAAAGCTTAAAAGAGGTAACCATTTGGAATATTAATACCGTTTTTGATTTAGTACAAATTGCCAAAAAGGTTTTAAAAGCTGAAATTTTAGTATATGAAAAAGATTATAATGCTAGTATTATTATTTTGAAAGAGGCAGTAGCTATGGAAGATGCACTAAACTATAACGAACCACCAGATTGGTTTTTCTCAATTCGCCATCAGTTAGGTCAGGTTCTTATGCTAAATGGTCAACAAAAAGCTGCTATAAAACTTTATGAGGAAGATTTAAAAAATTATCCCAATAATGGTTGGGCACATCATGGTTTGAAACAGGCTTACACCAATTTAAATGATACCGTAAATGTTGTAAAAATGGAAGAGCTTATCGCAAAAAGTTGGGCACATGCAGATTTTGAAATATAAAAAAGCGAACCAAAAGATTCGCTTTGTAATTGTATAAATTTTATGCGTTCCTAATGACTAGATATGCAATGCTCTATCTTCTGTTGCTGCCAAAGCCGCTTCTTTAATAGCTTCGGTAAAAGTAGGATGTGCATGAGACATTCTTGAAATATCTTCAGCACTGGCTCTAAATTCCATTGCTACAACCGCTTCCGCTATCATATCAGCAGCACGCGCTCCAATCATATGAACTCCTAAAACCTCATCTGTTTTCTTGTCTGCTAGTATTTTCACAAATCCATCAATATCCATACTCGCTCTGCTTCTTCCTAAAGCGCGCATAGGAAACTGACCCACTTTATAATCAATACCAGCTTCTTTTAATGCTTCTTCCGTTTTACCAACACTTGCCACTTCCGGCCAAGTATAAACAACACCCGGAATTAAATTATAGTCAATATGAGGTTTTTGACCTGCAATTGTTTCAGCTACAAAAACACCTTCTTCTTCCGCTTTATGCGCCAACATAGCCCCTTTAACTACATCGCCAATGGCGTAAATATTACCAGCTGAAGTTTGTAAATGATTATTTACTTCAATTTGTCCTCTATCAGTTATCTTGACTCCTGCAGCCTCGGCGTTTAAGCCGTCCGTATAAGGTCTTCTACCAACTGAAACCAGGCAATAATCTCCAGAAAAGGATACTTCTTCTCCTTTTTTATTGTCAGCTTTTACTATAACCTCATTTCCTTTTCTCTCTACAGATTTTACTTTGTGAGACACTTCAATTGAAAATTTTGCTTTTTTGAAAACTTTATTCAATTCTTTAGATAAACCAGCATCCATGGTTGGGATGATTCTATCCATGTATTCTATCACCGTTACCTCAGAGCCAAGACGTCTGTATACCTGACCTAATTCTAAACCAATAACACCTCCTCCAATAACAATTAAATGCTTTGGAATTTCAGTTAATTTTAATGCTTCAGTTGAAGTAATGACACGTTCTTTATCAATAGATATAAATGGCAAACTAGAAGGTTTACTTCCTGTGGCAATAATCGTGTTTTTTGCTTCAATTTCAATTGTTTCTTTTCCTGAAATTGAAATATGGGTCGCATCTTTAAAACTTCCTAAACCTTGATATACATCAATTTTATTCTTTTTCATTAAGAAATCAATGCCTCCAGTAGTTTGATCAACTACAGCTTGTTTACGACCTATCATCTGTTTTAAATTCACTTTTATTTCTCCCGGAATATCAATTCCATGCTCTTCAAAATGCTTGATGGCATCTTCATAATGATGTGAAGAATCTAAAAGTGCTTTACTTGGTATGCAGCCCACATTTAAACATGTGCCACCAAGTGTAGCATACTTTTCAATAATGGCTGTTTTCATTCCTAATTGAGCGCAACGAATAGCTGCCACATATCCTCCAGGTCCTGAACCAATTACGGCTACGTCGTATGAATTCATAAGATAGTTTTAATGTTTATTATTAAAAATTGAAGACAAAAGTACAAATGTTTTATGTTACAACAATAGAAAACAATTTTTTATAGAATTCAGAATTAGCACTATAAAGTCAATAAAAACTCATTGATTTGAAAAGGTTCACAACCTAAAATTATGTAGTTTTGTGCTTATGCAAAAGAACATCAACATACAAAACAAAAAAGCGCGCTTTCTCTATGAAATATTGGATAAGTATAGCGCAGGTATTGTGTTGACTGGGACAGAGATTAAATCAATTAGAAATAGTAAAGCCTCAATAGCTGAAAGTTTTTGTGAATTTAATGAACAAGGTGAGCTTTTTGTGATAAATATGACCATTGAAGAATATTTATATGGAACATATTACAATCACAAACCAAAGGCAGAAAGGAAACTGCTCCTAAATAAAAAAGAGCTTAAAAAATTGCTTAAAGAAGTTCAAAATACCGGTCTTACCATTATTCCATTAAAGTTATTCATTAATGAAAAAGGGTATGCAAAGCTTGATATTGCCTTGGCAAAAGGAAAAAAATTATATGACAAACGTGAAACCATTAAAGACCGTGATAATAAGCGAGATCTTGACCGCGTTAAAAAAATATATAAATAATAATTTCTAACCTCTATTATTTTAGTATGAAGAAATTTGTATCAATAATTATCGTCGTTTTTGTTTCCTTAAACATGAATGCTCAAGAAAAAACTACTGAAAAAGATTCTATCACAAAAAGTAGTATAGACAGCTCAAAAGTTAAAACTCTTGAAAGCACGCTTAAAACTTTATACGCTGTTATTTCAGCTGAAAAAGGAGTTGAAAGAAATTGGGGTCTTTTTAAATTTTTATTTAAACCTGATGCTAAATTGATTCCTTCAGGAAAAGATAATGATGGTGTTTATAAAGTGCGCTATATGAGTCCTGAAGATTATATTAAAAGTTCAGGAGACTGGTTATTTGAAAATGGCTTTTTTGAAAAGGAGATAAGCAGAACTGTCAATACCTTTGGAAACATAACGCAAGTTTTTAGTAGTTATGAATCTTTCAAAAGTGAATCTGATGACCAACCCTTTATGCGTGGTATTAATAGCATTCAACTGTTATATGATGGAGAACGCTGGTGGATTATTAATATTTTCTGGACTCAAGAAACTAGTGACAATCCTATTCCAAAAAAGTACTTAGGAAAAAACTAGATGAATTGTTATAAGCAATTCATCTGTTTAGTTTTTATCCTCTAACAAAGGAACAAACCGAAATTCACCAAATTCGTGTTGTTCAAATTCCTTAGCATCTTTTCTAATGAATAAGGTCATTATTTGAACATTATCGCCAACAGGAATAACCAACCTGCCTCCTATCTTTAATTGATTCAACAATGGTTTTGGCACAAAAGGTGCACCAGCAGTCACAATAATACTATCAAATGGCGCCTCCTCTTTTAAACCCTTATACCCATCACCAAAAATGAGTTTTTTTGCTCGATAGCCAAGCTTAGGCAAAAAAATACTGGTTTTTTTAAATAACTCTAATTGTCTTTCAATACTATAGACTTTGGCTGCTAATTCACATAAAACGGCCGTTTGATAACCACTTCCGGTCCCAATTTCAAGAATTTTATCCCCTTTTTTTACCTGTAGTAATTCTGTTTGAAAGGCAACAGTATAGGGTTGAGATATGGTTTGATCAGCGGCAATAGGAAATGCTTTATCCTGATAGGCATGATCTAAAAATCCAGAATCCATAAATAAATGCCGCGGCACATTCCCAATAGCTTTTAAAACATATTCATCTGTTATTCCTTTGGTTTTTAAAACATTAACCAGTTGTTGTCTTAATCCTTTATGCTTAAATGTATCTTTCAATTTTCGTCCTCTTTTCAAGTCTAAAATTAGTCAAAGATTTTAGCTAAAAACAATTTATTTTCGATTAATTTTTGATACTGAAAAGAGAAAATTTTAGAGAATTATTATGAAAATCATGCGTTAAATATCCTATTTTTGTTGAAAACCTAAATAAAATGCTAAAAGCTGGTGTTCTAGGTGCTGGTCACCTTGGAAAAATTCATTTAAGACTTCTCAAACAATCTGAAAAATATGACCTTATTGGTTTTTATGATGCTGATATTGAAAATGGCAAAAAAGTAGAATCTGAATTTGGTTATAAATTTTTTAATTCTATTGAAGATTTAATAAATGCTGTAGATGTTGTTGATATAGTAACACCAACCTTATCTCATTATGACTGTGCCTTGCAAGCCATTGATAAAGGCAAACATATCTTTATAGAAAAGCCTATAACAAACACTGTTGAAGAAGCCGAAAAAATTAGAGCCATTTTAGCTGAACATCATGTTAAGGGTCAGGTGGGTCATGTTGAACGCTTTAATCCTGCTTTTTTAGCTGTGAAAAATGATATTCATGAGCCTATGTTTATTGAAACCCACAGGCTAGCTGAATTTAATCCCCGTGGTACCGATGTGCCTGTAGTGTTGGATTTAATGATTCATGATATTGATATCATTTTAAGTGTTGTTAAATCAAAAGTGAAACACATTTCAGCAAGTGGCGTCTCAGTTATTAGTGATACCCCAGATATTGCCAATGCGCGTATTGAATTTGAGAATGGTTGTGTGGCCAATTTAACGGCCAGTAGAATTTCTTTAAAAAATATGCGTAAAACACGTTTCTTCCAAAAAGATGCTTATATCTCTGTTGATTTTCTTGAAAAGAAATGCGAAGTAGTTAAAATGAAAGATGCACCAGAGCAACCGGGAGATTTTGATATGGTCCTCCAAAATGCTGAAGGGGTGAGAAAACAAATCTATTTTGATAATCCAACAATTTCTAATAATAATGCGATTCTTGATGAATTGGAAACTTTTGCTGATGCCATAAATAATAATACAAAACCAATTGTAACACTTCATGATGGCACTGAAGCCTTACGTGTTGCAACACAAATAATAAATTGTTTTAAATAAATTTCTGATAATGAAAAATGTTGCTGTTATTGGTGCTGGAACCATGGGAAATGGGATTGCCCATACCTTTGCACAAAGTGGATTTAGAGTTCAATTGATTGATGTGAATGAAAATGCTTTAAAAAAAGGCATAGAAACCATTACTAAAAATTTAGATAGAATGGTTAGTAAAGAAGCCATTACTGTAGCTCAAAAAGAAGAAACTTTAGCTAATATTACAACCTTTACCAATATCACTGAAGGTGTTGAATATGCCAGTTTGGTGGTGGAGGCAGCAACTGAAAACATAGATTTAAAACTAAAAATTTTCAAACAATTAGATGAAGCCTGTCCTGAAGGAACGATTCTTGCAACTAATACCTCTTCCATATCTATCACACAAATAGCGTCAGTAACCTCGAGACCGGACCATGTTATTGGTATGCATTTTATGAATCCAGTACCAATTATGAAATTAGTTGAAATTATAAGAGGTTACAATACTAGTGATGCAATCACTGAGACGATTATGGATTTATCTAAAACTTTAGGAAAAATACCGGTAGAAGTTAATGATTATCCGGGATTTGTAGCTAATAGAATTTTAATGCCTATGCTTAATGAATCTATTGAAACTCTTTACAACGGTGTGGCCGGAGTTTTTGAAATAGACACCGTTATGAAACTTGGTATGGCGCATCCAATGGGACCATTACAATTGGCTGATTTTATAGGATTAGATGTCTGCTTATCTATTTTAAATGTGATGTATGACGGTTTTAAAAACCCTAAATATGCACCTTGTCCCTTATTAGTAAATATGGTCCGTGCCGGAAAATTGGGCATCAAGTCTGGTGAAGGTTTTTATGATTATTCAGAAAGCAGAAAAGCAGAAAAAATTGCAAAACAATTTCAATAGATTTTAGTTTTAAATTGTAAAAAATTCAAACCAAACCGGTTTATTCTATCTTGAAAATTTAAAAAATGGCTAAAGTTTTACCGTTTAAAGCAGTACGTCCTACACGTGATAAGGTAAGTTTAGTGGCATCACGCTCTTACCAGAGTTACACACAGGCAGAACTGGAGGCCAGATTAGATTACAATCCCTTTTCCTTTTTACATGTTGTTAACCCAGGCTATCGCTACCATAAAACCATTTCTGGTAAAGAACGTTACAATTTAGTAAAAAATAGATATTTAGAATTTAAGGAGGATTCTGTTTTTATCCAAGATAACCAACAATGCTATTATGTTTATAAAATAGTAAACAGGGAAGGCAATACTTTTTCAGGAATTATAGCAGCTACAAGTGCAGAAGATTATGAAAAAGACATTATTAAAAAGCATGAGGATACGATTGAATTTCGCGAACATATATTTAAAGACTATTTAAAAACAGTGGGATTTAACGCTGAACCTGTTCTACTTACTTATCCAGATAACCCAATTATCGATTCTATCATTTTAGAAGCTCAAAAAGAACGCGCTGAATTTGAATTTACTACAACCTATAGAGACACACATTATTTGTGGATTTTAAATAATGAAACAATAATTGAAACGGTAAAAAACGCCTTTGAAACTATTGGCACCATTTATATTGCAGATGGCCATCATCGTTCGGCTTCTTCTTATTTACTTTCCAAAGATTTAAAAGCTGAGAATAAAACGCATTTTGGCGAGGAAGCCTATAATTATTTTATGAGTTATTTAATTCCAGAATCTCACCTCAAAATTTATGAATTTAACCGACTCATTAAAGATTTGAATGGCTTGACTAAGGAAGCCTTCTTAATAGAGCTAGATACCATGTTTCGGATAGAAAACAGAGGAATCGAGTTATATAAACCCAACAAAAAGCATCACTTTAGTATGTATTTAGATGGTGAATTTTATTCTCTATACCTAAGAAAAAGCAACTATATCTTTAATTCCTCTTTAGATGCACTGGACACACAAATTTTATATAAAACCATTTTGAAACCTTTATTGGGTATTTCAGATTTGCGTAATGATACTAGAATTGACTATTCTTATGGAAGGAATGATTTGGTTAATATAAAAAGTAAAGTGGACAGAGGTGAATTTATTGTAGGTTTTGGTTTAGTCCCTATCACTGTGAACGAAATTAAAGCAATTGCCGATGATGGTTTAACCATGCCTCCTAAAAGCACTTATATAGAACCTAAACTTCGCAGCGGTGTTACCATTTATGAATTTTAAAAAGTGGATTGGTCTTTGAATGAGATCCTATGGAATTTGAATTAAATAGCTTAAAAAGATGTCAATAAAAGAGAATCTTCATCATATAAAATCAACTTTACCTGAGCACGTTACTTTAGTAGCAGTTTCCAAAACTAAACCTGTTTCTGATTTGTTGGAAGCTTATAATGCAGGACAACGTATTTTTGGGGAAAATAAAATCCAGGAAATGGCTACTAAATATGAAGCCTTGCCAAAGGATATTTCCTGGCATATGATTGGTCATGTTCAAAAAAATAAAGTAAAATACATGGCTTCTTTTGTATCCTTAATTCATGGGGTTGAGAGTTTAAAGCTTTTAGAAGAAATTAATAAACAAGCTTTAAAACACCATAGAAATATTAATTGTTTGCTTCAAATTAAAATTGCTTCAGAAGATTCTAAATTTGGAATGACACCTGAGGATGCCTCTATATTATTACAATCAAAATCTTTTTTAGAATTAAAAAACATTAGAGTACTGGGACTTATGGGAATGGCAACATTTACTGACGATGAAAACAAAATCAAAGACGAATTTTTATTGTTAAAACACACGTTTGATACCTTAAAACCAATGGAATCCTTTAACTTTAAACCCGAAATCATTTCTATGGGAATGAGTGGAGATTATCAATTAGCGATTGCTTCTGGAAGTACCATGATTCGTGTTGGAAGCAGCATCTTTGGAGAGCGAAATTATTCAATTTAAAAGAACAAATAAACATTTTTTGTACGCAATATTAGACATAGAAACTACTGGAGGAAAATATAATGAAGAAGGCATTACTGAAATTGCAATCTACAAATATGACGGTCACCAGATTATTGATCAATTTATAAGCCTGATCAATCCAGAAAGAGAGATCCAACCATTTGTGGTTAATCTCACAGGTATCAATAGCAGTATGTTGCGGAATGCTCCTAAGTTTTATGAAGTAGCCAAACGCATTGTAGAGATTACGGAAGATTGCATCTTGGTTGCGCACAATGCCCAATTTGATTACCGCATTTTAGTCACTGAATTTAAGCGCTTAGGATTTGATTTTGTTAAAGAAACACTTTGTACCGTTGAATTAGCGAAAAATTTAATTCCTAATCAAGCGTCTTATAGTTTAGGAAAACTAGTGCGCTCACTGGGCATACCGGTAACTGATAGGCACCGCGCATCAGGAGATGCCATAGCCACAGTAAAATTATTTAAAATGTTGCTTGATAAAGATTCTTCAAAGAAAATTATCCAAGAGTCCATCCGATTAAGTCCAAAATTACAATTAGAGCCCAGACATATTGATATTATTGCTCAACTTCCAGCGGCAACTGGAGTTTATTACATTCATAAATCAGATGGTGAAATTATATATATTGGAAAAAGTAATAACATCAAAAAACGCATCAATCAGCATTTTACGAATTCTAATCAGAAATCAAAAAAAATTCAACTTCAAGCAACTGCCGTTACTTATGAAGCTACGGGAAGTGAGTTAGTAGCCCTGCTAAAAGAAAGTGAAGAAATAAAACGAAATAAACCCATTTACAACAGGGCATTAAGGCGCACCATTTTTACACATGCCCTGTATAGTTTTATTGATGAAAAAAATTATATCAATTTTAAAATTGATAAAGTGGATGGCCGAAAAAAACCAATTACCACTTTTAGCAATAGGGATAGTGCCAAAAGTTTTATTATTAAAGCCATTGAAGAATATCAATTATGCCAGAAACTTACAGGTGTTTACAAAACTAAAACGAGCTGTTTTAAATATGATATAAAAGAATGTCGTGGAGCTTGTCTAGGTAAAGAATCGTTTGAAGCATATAATAAGCGCGCTGAAGATTTGATTAAAAAAAACAGCTACAAAAATAAAAATATGGTGATTATTGATAAAGGACGTGATATTGATGAACGTAGTGCTATCTATATTGAAAATGGCGTATTTAAAGGAATTGGGTTTTTTAATTTAAATTATCAGATTAATAATATTGAGGTTTTAGAATCTTTTATTACACCTATGGAAAACAACAGGGATACACAACATATCATTCAAAGTTATATGAGAAGAAACAAACGTCTAAAAGTATTACAATTGAACAGTATGGGTTAGTCTTAGAATCTTTTCTTATTTTTGATTATATGAGTAGCGATTCAAATAGAAATTGGAAAACCAGATTGCATGAAATAATTTATGAAGCAGATACACCTGCTGGTAAATTATTTGATATTGTCCTACTCATCACTATTCTGGCCAGTATTGTTTTAGTCATGTTGGAAAGTGTCAAAAGCATTGACTCTGACTATCATGATATTTTAAATATAAGCGAATGGATTATAACCATTCTTTTCAGTATTGAATACATTGCAAGAATTATAACTGTAAAAAAACCGCTACACTATATCGCAAGTTTTTATGGTATTATTGATTTGTTGTCTACCATTCCAAAATACCTATCCATACTATTTGCAGGAACGCACGCTTTAGTTGCTTTGAGAGCTTTAAGATTATTAAGAATTTTTAGAATTTTAAAACTAGGTCGGTATTTAGGAGCATCTAATAATTTAATTGCTGCTTTAAAGGCGAGTCGCGCGAAAATATCAGTGTTTTTATTTGCAGTTGTTATAGTCGCGATAATTTTAGGAACTATTATGTACATGGTTGAAGGTGAGGAAAATGGATTTACAAATATTCCTAAAAGCGTCTATTGGTGTATTGTCACCTTAACTACTGTAGGTTTTGGAGACATTGCACCTCATACACCACTCGGACAGTTTTTAGCTTCTTTAATAATGATATTAGGTTATGGAATTATAGCTGTTCCAACTGGTATTGTATCTGCTGAATATACCAATCAAAACAAACCAAAAGCAGATTCACAAAAAGATAATATCCATCTTAATACACAATCCTGCCCTAACTGTTCTGCTGAAAATCATAAAGATAAAGCAGGATTTTGCTACAATTGTGGTTATAAATTAAGCAATGAATAAATATCTTATTTCTGTTGTTGGGCCAACCGCTATTGGAAAAACTGCTATGAGTATCAAACTGGCTCAGCATTTTAAAACAGAAATACTTTCTGCTGATTCCAGGCAATTTTACAAGGAAATGACAATTGGAACAGCTGCACCCACGAAAGAAGAGTTGAATTCAGCAAAGCATCATTGTATCCATCATAAATCAATTCAAGAGGACTATAATGTTGGTGCTTTTGAAAAAGAAGCATTACAAACATTAAGTAGCCTTTTTAAAATTCATGATGTCGTTATTATGGTGGGTGGTTCAGGCCTTTATGTTGATGCTATCACTAAAGGTTTAGATAATTTTCCTGAAATTGACAACCAGATTAGAGAGCAATTAAATGAGGATTTAAAAAGTAAGGGCATTTCCTTTTTACAGGAAAAACTCAAGTCATTCGACGAAATAAGTTATAACACTATCGCAATTGACAATCCACATCGTGTCATTAGAGCTTTGGAAATTTGTATAGGTACAGATCAGCCCTATTCCTCTTTTCTAAACAAACCTAAAGTTAACCGACCTTTTAAAACTATTACAATTGGCTTAACTGCCGAGAGAGAGACCCTCTATAATAGGATTAACCAGAGAGTAGATATGATGATGCAAGATGGATTATTAGATGAAGCAAAAGGTTTATACCCTTATAAATCTTTGAATGCCCTTAATACAGTTGGATATAAAGAATTATTTAATTTTTTTGATGCTTTATGGAGGCTTGATTTCGCCGTTTCCGAAATAAAAAAGAACTCAAGAAGATTTGCAAAACGTCAATTAACATGGTTTAGAAAAGACCAATCTATTTTATGGTTTGATTATTTAGCAGATATTAATCTTATTATTTCTGAATTAAATAAAATAATAAATAAGAAATAAATTCCATTAGACTAATTATTTTACTGAAGCAATTTTAATTAATTTTGACACGTCCTTTTCATTTTAACTTATGTTAGATTTTTTATTCACCAGTGATGCCATAATGGCTCTTTTAACACTTACCTTTTTAGAGATCATCCTAGGTATTGATAATATTGTTTTTATTTCAATTGCGGCCAATAAATTACCACACAATCAAAGAGCAAAAGCTACTAATATTGGATTATTACTGGCCATGTTACAACGTATTATTTTGCTTTTTTTTGTATCATTTCTGGTGAGTTTAAAAGAAGCTTTTTATATTATTGATTTGAATTGGTTGCACATTGCAGTGAGCTGGCAATCCATCATTTTGTTCGGCGGTGGTCTATTTTTGATTTATAAAAGCACCTCTGAAATTCGTGAAAAAGTGGAATCACCAATGCATGATGAAAATGCATTATCCAGAAAAAAAATTAAATCGCTTTCACAAGCCATAGTTCAAATTGTAATCATTGATTTCATTTTTTCTATAGACTCCATTTTAACAGCAGTTGGTATGACCAATGGATTACATGAAAACCATAATTACAATTTGGTTTTAATGATTATTGCTGTTATTATATCTATTGGAATTATGATTGCATTTGCAAACCCAATAAGAAAATTTATTGATACTCATCCAAGTATTCAATTATTAGGTTTAGCATTTTTAATTCTTATAGGTTTTATGTTAATAACCGAGGCTGGTTATTTATCAAACACAAAAATATTTGGAAGTTCTGTTGGTCCTATTCCCAAAGGTTACTTATACTTTGCCATCACCTTCTCCTTATTTGTTGAATTTTTAAGCTTTAGAATTAATAAAAAAAAGCACTGAGAAATTATATTCAAACTATAATTAAACCATTCGAAAATTAGTTATTGAGAAATTATCTAAATGAAAATAAAATATCATTAAAACAATGTAGTCTGGCCTTCACCATCCTTATCAGAACCATTTGAATTCTTTTCAGTCGAATTTGGCTTTTCAACCTTTTCCTCAGTATCAATTGTTTCTTCATCAATTACTTCAATTTCATCAGCATGAATTTCTTCCGGGGCTTCATAGGGCAACGGCTCAAGTAAATTGATTTGTTTAATTTTGTCCGAAGTCAATTGGTTTCCAAGCGCTTTAATGCCTTTAATAGCTATAAATTCCTCAAGATTAACTTCAATATTTTCTTTTTGATCTTTACCACGTTCTTTAGCAAAAATCACTTCTGCTCGAGGTATCCAATCTGTTGAAACAATTTCTAACTGTGATTTTTGATGTTCAGAAATAAAGATTTCTTCTTTATTTTCATTTTCAATTAAAAATCGCTTTACATAATAACGCTCCTTTTCTCCATCATAATAAATAGCTGAAACAGGTTTCTTAGGAAGCCATTTTTCAAGAACTATCATGTCTTCATCAAAATGTGTGGTCAGTTCTGGTAAAATGGTTTTAATTGTCCCAGATTGTGTAATAATGAGTAATTTATCTTCGCCTCTAAACTCACCTATCAACTCGCCTCTTCCATCTACATTTAAACGTTGAACCGTATCATCAAACCAAATTTTTCTAGGTTTTAGAGTTGAAATACCTTTTTCTTTTAATTCAATCTTTTTGATTGTATGCTTTGTAACTAAATTTCCTTTTGAATTTCTTCCCTTTATTAAAATATCAGCAAAATCTAAATCCCACTTTAGTTTTTTAATGCTACCAACTTGTCTGAGAATAACGGTAATAACTTCAGCTTCCCCATTAGGATTAGCAGAAAAATAAAGAATAGTTGAACCTTTGGTTCCATTAGTTAAATCATATTCTTTGTCTCTAGTAATACTTGTGACAGCAAAACGCTTGATATATGACGGGCCTTTAGTACCATCTCTATAAATCAAATTATAAATAGTACGATTATCCTTTTTATCAAAAACCTCCACATGAATAATGTCTTTCCCTATAAAAGTTTTAGAATCCACTTTTGTAATCATCATATTACCTTCTTTGGTAAAAACAATGATATCATCTATATCACTACAATCACAGACATATTCATCCTTTTTCAAGGATGTGCCTACAAAACCTTCTTCTTTATTAACATATAGTTTTGTATTTCTGATAACAACTTTAGTTACATCTACATCATCAAAAGCTCTTATTTCTGTTTTTCGTTCACGTCCGGCAGAGTAGTCCTTTTTCAATCTGGTAAAATAGGCAATCGCATAATCTATCAAATTCTCAAGGTGATGTTTTACCTGTGCAATTTGATCTTCTAAAGCTTCAATTTTTTGCTGTGCTTTATCAATATCGAATTTTGAAATTCTTTTAATTCTAATTTCAGTTAAACGCTCAATATCTTCTTGAATGATGGCACGTTTAAGATGTTTGATGTGAGGTTGAAGACCTTTGTCGATTGCTTGAATGACTCCTTCCCAGGTTTCTTCTTCTTCGATATCCCGATAAATTCTGTTTTCAATGAAAATACGTTCTAAAGAGGCAAAATGCCATTGTTCTTCAAATTCATCAAGTTTTATTTCAAGATCACTTTTTAATAGTTGTACCGTATTGTCTGTTGAACGTTTCAACATTTCTGTCACTCCAATAAAAAGAGGCTTATTATCTTCAATGACGCATCCTAAAGGGGAAATAGAACTTTCACAACTGGTAAATGCATACAGGGCGTCAATAGTTTTATCAGGTGAAATACCAGAAGGTAAATGCACTAAAATCTCAACATCAGCAGCCGTATTATCTTCAATCTTCTTTATTTTTATTTTGCCTTTATCATTGGCTTTTAAAATAGAATCTATCAGTGAGGTTGTATTGGTTCCATAAGGTATTTCGGTTATAACCAAAGTACTTTTATCCAATTGAGATACTTTAGCTCTAATACGAATTTTTCCTCCGCGTAACCCATCCTTATAATCACTAACATCTATAATACCAGCCGTTGGAAAATCTGGAAATAAGCTAAATCCCTTACCTTTTAGATGTTTTATTGAAGCATCTATTAATTCAATAAAATTGTGCGGTAATATTTTGGTTGACAATCCAACAGCAATACCCTCTCCACCTTGCGCCAAAAGCAATGGAAACATTACAGGAAGGTTTACTGGTTCTTTTCTTCTGCCATCATAAGAAGCCTGCCATTCTGTGATTTTTGGATTATAAACTACATCCAGTGCAAATTTTGATAACCTTGCTTCAATGTAACGAGATGCTGCTGCACTATCTCCGGTTAAAATATTACCCCAGTTTCCTTGGGTATCAATGAGTAAATCCTTTTGACCAATTTGCACCATGGCATCCGCTATACTAGCGTCACCATGTGGATGATACTGCATCGTATGACCAACTATATTTGCTACTTTATTATAACGACCATCATCTAAATCTTTCATGGAATGCATAATACGCCTTTGAACTGGTTTAAAACCATCTTCAATTGCGGGCACTGCACGTTCTAGAATAACATACGAGGCATAATCAAGAAACCAGTCTTTATACATTCCCGAAATTCGGGTAATCGTTTCTTGATTTTCACCTTGCGGATTTATCAAATCTTCGTTTTCTTCAATCATTAATTGTTTTGCTATCGATTATTTTAAAAATGAAATTTTGGTCTTTTCTAACATCTCTTTTCGTCATGCCGTTTCTTCAACAATATCCAATTCAACTTTAAGATTATTGATAATAAACTCTTGCCTGTCTGGCGTATTTTTTCCCATATAAAATTCTAATAATTCTTCAATGGATAAATCTTTATCCAACATAATAGGATCTAAACGAATGCTTTCCCCTATAAAATTTCTGAATTCATCCGGAGAAATTTCTCCCAACCCTTTAAATCTTGTAATTTCTGGTTTAGGCTTTAATTTCTCAATGGCATCTCTCCGTTCTTGTTCTGAATAACAGTAAATCGTCTCTTTTTTATTACGAACTCTAAAAAGTGGGGTTTGTAAAATATAAAGATGTCCTTCTTTAATTAATTCAGGAAAAAACTGCAAGAAAAAAGTAATAAGTAATAATCTAATATGCATTCCATCCACATCAGCATCAGTGGCTATGACAATATTATTATAACGAAGATCTTCAATGGACTCTTCAATATTTAATGCCGCCTGAAGCAAATTAAACTCTTCATTTTCATACACGATTTTTTTACTTAAGCCGTAGGAGTTTAAAGGTTTCCCTTTTAGACTAAAAACTGCCTGAGTATTCACATCTCGTGATTTCGTGATACTTCCGGAAGCCGAATCTCCTTCTGTTATAAATAACGTAGATTCCAGGTTTCGTTCATTCTTAATGTCACCAAAATGCACCCTGCAATCTCTTAACTTCTTATTATGAAGGCTAGCCTTTTTAGCACGATCTTTTGCCAATTTTCTAATCCCTGACAGTTCTTTACGTTCATGCTCTGCCTGCATAATTTTTCGCTGAATTTTTTCAGCAGTATCTGGATTTTTGTGTAAATAATTATCTAAGTAAGTTTTTACAAAGTCATTGATATAAGTTCTCACTGTTGGCAAGTCACCACCCATATCGGTAGACCCTAATTTAGTTTTAGTCTGACTTTCAAAAACAGGTTCCATTACCTTAATTGAAACTGCAGAAACTACCGACTTCCTTACATCAGAAGCATCATAATTTTTTCCATAAAACTCCCTTATCGTCTTTACTAATGCTTCTCTATAAGCTGCCAGATGCGTTCCCCCTTGAGTCGTGTTTTGTCCGTTAACAAAAGAATGGTATTCTTCACTATATTGTGTTTTGCTATGGGTTAAGGCAACTTCTATATCATTCCCTTTTAAATGAATAATGGGATATAACATATCTGATTCACTAATATTTTCAGATAACAAATCTTTTAATCCATTTTCACTAAAATATTTTTCTCCATTAAAAATAATCGTTAAACCAGTATTTAGATATACATAGTTTTTAAGCATTTTAATGACATACTCATTTCTATATTTATAGTGTTTAAATATAATCTCGTCAGGTATGAAGGAAACTTTTGTTCCCTTTCTTCTAGAGGTATCATCTAATAAATCTTGATTGGTAAGATTTCCTTGTTCAAATTCTGCGGATGCAGACTTATTATCACGAGTAGATTCCACTCTAAAAAAAGAAGACAAAGCATTGACTGCTTTAGTCCCTACCCCATTTAAACCAACCGATTTTTTAAATGCTTTGGAATCGTATTTGCCCCCAGTATTCATTTTGGAAACTACATCAACTACTTTCCCAAGAGGAATACCTCTACCGTAATCACGAACAGACACTTTAGTTCCCTGAATAGCTACATCAATAGTCTTACCAGCTCCCATGACATACTCATCAATGGAATTGTCTAAAACTTCCTTCAAAAGAATATAAATACCATCATCAGGAGAAGAACCATCACCCAATTTACCAATATACATTCCAGGACGCATACGGATATGTTCTTTCCAGTCAAGAGAACGTATATTATCTTCAGTATAATTGGATTGTTCAGCCATAGATTTGAGTGAAATTTAATGATAGGTCGCTAATATAATATATCAAAATAAAAAATAAAACCGCCTTTCCACAAAGTAATTAACAATACCCTATTAATGTTGTTGAGAACGTAAAATTTCAACTTAAATTAAAATAAAAGCACTTATTTTATTTTCTTTAAAGATACTAAGAGTATTCCTATTATAACAGCAAATGCCCCTAATAATTGCAATAAAGTTAATTGCTCATTTAAAAAAATGGCAGCCAAAATAATCGTAGAAATTGGACCCACAGCTGCAATAACAGCAAAGTTAGAAGAACTAATTAATTTGATTGACCACGAGACTAAAAAAGAAGGAATCACCGTAGCAAAAATGGCAATTAAAAATCCTAAAACATAAACTTCCCGTGGATAATTCCATAAGTCTATTTTATTTGTGATGCTATAATGCAGGAATACACACAGACAAGAGACTATCATAACATAGGCAGTAAATTTAACAACACCAAATTTCGGAATTAACCAGCCACTACCCGATAAATATGCGGCATAAGAAATAGCGCATAGTAAAATAAAAAAACCACCTAAATACGCATCATGCCCAGAAATAGTGACTTCATGACCAAACGCGATGATAATGCCAACATAGGTTAATATAATAGCGAAAACTTGATCTTTCGAAATACTTTGTTTTAAGAACATCTTGTTAAATAATATTACAATGGTAGGGTATATGAATAAAATGATTCGCTCTAAGCTTGCCTTGATATAAATAAGTCCAACAAAATCAAAATAACTTGATAAATAATAGCCCACGATTCCAAAAAAGACTAACCATAAATAATCATTTCTTACTAATATGAACCCATTATTTTTATTATGGTATAAAATCGCTATTAATAGATAAAATGGAAAAGAAAATAGCATTCTGAACATTAAAACACTGACTGCATCAACATGGTATTGATAAGCAAGTTTTACCATGACTGCTTTTGAAGAAAAGAGAATGATACCAATCAATCCAAGGATAATCCCAATAACAAAAGATTTGTTAGGTCTCATAAAACTAAAATAGATTAAAGAAATCTATATTTTTATTTTTTATGAAAAAATGCAAATACAAAAATTACACATTAAACAAAAAGTGCATCACATCGCCGTCCTTAACAATGTAATTTTTACCTTCTACACGCATTTTACCAGCTTCTTTTACTTTTACTTCACTACCATAAGATTCAAAATCATTATAAGCAATGACTTCAGCTCTAATAAACCCTTTCTCAAAATCGGTATGAATAACACCTGCCGCTTGAGGAGCCGTAGCGCCAACATCAATAGTCCAAGCTCTTACTTCTTTTACGCCTGCAGTAAAATAAGTTTGTTGTTTTAATAATTTATAAGCAGAACGAATCAACTTCGCCGAACCAGCTTCATCTAAACCAATATCTTGCAAAAACATTTGACGCTCTTCATAATCATCTAACTCATTAATATCTGCCTCAGTAGCTACAGCTAGGAATAAGACCTCAGCATCTTCATTTTTAACGGCCTCTTTTACCAAATCTACATAAGCATTTCCAGTTACCGCTGAAGCCTCATCTACATTACAAATATACATGACAGGTTTATCAGTAATAAATTGTGTCGGTTTCACAAAATCAATATAATCATCTTCATCAAATTCAAGCGCCCTAACTGAAATACCAGCTTCAAGACTTGACTTTATTTTTAACAAAACCGCCTCTTCCTTTTGTGCCTCTTTATTTCCTGTTTTTGCTGCACGCTTCACTTTCTCTAGTTTTTTGTCGACGGTTTCTAAATCTTTTAACTGTAATTCCATATCAATGGTCTCTTTATCTCTAATTGGATTCACTTTACCATCAACATGCACAATATTATCATTATCAAAACAACGTAATACATGTAAAATAGCATCCGTTTCTCTAATATTAGCTAAAAACTGATTCCCAAGACCTTCTCCTTTACTCGCACCTTTAACTAATCCAGCAATATCAACTATTTCAACCGTAGCAGGCTGGACTCTTACAGGTTTCACTAACTCTTCAAGTTTTTCCAAACGTTTATCCGGAACATTCACAACACCTATATTTGGCTCTATAGTACAGAATGGGAAATTGGCACTTTGGGCCTTCGCATTTGACAAACAGTTAAACAAGGTTGACTTTCCTACATTTGGTAATCCTACAATTCCAGCTTTCATAATTTCGATAATTTTTGCGAGTGCAAATGTAATTAATTCCTCATTTATTTAAAGTAAAACCTTTTGATATCTAATATTTTATATTTGTAACAAAACTTACAATAATTCGTCAATTCAATGAAGCCCATCAATTATGAAATATTTTATTGCTATTTTAATCCTTTTACTTAGTCATACTTCTATTTTTTCACAAAACATTACCGCGAGAATAATAGACCAAACAAACCAAAATCCTATTCCGTTTGCCGCCATAAAAACAGCAGAATTTAATGGTGTTATCTCTAATGAAGAAGGCTATTTCACATTACAGGAAGGCAATGATGCCGCACTCATTACCATTTCATGTTTAGGTTACAAAAACAAAACCCTAAAAATTCAAGAGATTAAATCACTAAATTTTCTGATTCCACTTGAAGAATCAATCAATGAGCTTAATACTGTATACATAAGCAATAAAAGACCAAATGCGGATTCTATTATATTAAGAGCACGCCAAAACATTTCAAAAAATTATGAAAATAAATCATACAAGCACGCCATTTTTTCAAGAGAAACAGCTTATATGGATTTTCAGAAGTTAGATTTTAAAATTGAAAAATCCTCTCATGTTAAGAAAAACAATTTGGAATCTGCCAATAAAAGTTTAGACTCTTTATCAAAAGCCATTATCCATAGTAAAACCAAGCATTTTAAAGATTTTAAGGCAGATTTATATGTAAATGATTCCTTAAAAACAAAATTAGAGGTTTATAAAGCCACGGAACTGGTTGACCAAAAAAACAATCTTTCTATTGATGAGGTTCAAAGCAGAGCGCAACGCGTTATTTTAAAATATTTAGATACCACATTAACCTACAAACTTAAAACAGGGTTGTTTAAAATTGAAGATTCCTTATCGCTAAATGAAGAAAATGAGCGACATAATAAAAATGAATATGAGATTGAAAATTTAAAAGGGCAAACTAATTATTTGTTGAAACGTGCTCAATTTGATGATGATTCTATGCTCTCAAACATTTTAGACCCCAGTTTGTATGAATACAGTTTTTACGATATTTCATTTTTTAATAACGAGATGATTTACGTGATTAACTACAAACCAAAGAAGTCTAGGTCAAAATATAGAGGTAAACTTTTTATAACAGATGATTCCTTTGCCATTACTAAAGTAGATTTTGAATTCGCTGAAGGTAAACGTGGTGAAAAACTGAATTTAAAATTAATTTTTGGTGTAAAATACATTGAAAATATGCGAAAAGGCACGTTTATGTTTCAAAAAGATTCCACAAACAAATACCAACCACATTATTTAAAATTTGAAGAAGGACGCTATTTTTATGTAAGCAGACCTTTAAAATTTATAGAAAATAGTCCCGAAAAAAATAAAACCAGTTTTGACTTCACCATTGAAGGCACCATTTACACCAAACAAGAACTGTTGGTTACCGCCAGCACCAAAATAAGTAAAGCGATTTTTAATAAACAATTAGAAGAAAAGGCAGTTCCATATATCAAGTTAAATAAATATGACTCTACTATTTGGGGACAAGACCAGACCCTGGAGCCACTAACTGAAATGAAAGATTTTAATGGAAACGACCATAACTAAAGTCACCATTAAAATTCCATCACAAGCCCATAAAATTTAAAATTAGGTTTAATTAATTTTTATTGAATTATATAAATATCTAGATATTTCCAATCCTTTTAACATTTCTGTTGTAATTTAAATTATATTTAACCTTAATTAATTCAAAAAATATAATTTATATGAAACACATTTACTTAATAATGCTGGTCGTGTTTGGCATTAATTTTTCCCAAGCACAAAATGTAACAGGAACTATTTCAGATGATTCTGGAGCCCCAATTGCGGGGGTTAACGTTATAGAAAAAGGTACAGGAACTGGTGTTGTTTCTGATTTTGAAGGGAATTATTCCATAGCAGTTGGACCAACAGCAACGCTTATCTTTAGTTATGTTGGATATAATTCAATCACTATTGAAGTAAATAACAGATCAAAGATAAATGTCACCATGCAAGAAGGGGTGAGTTTAGAGGAAGTTGTATTGGTTGGCTCACGCAGCCCAAAAAGAACTGCCTTAGATACAGCTGTGGCTATTGATGTGATTGATGTAGCCGAAGTAACGACTCAGGTTGGTAAGGTTGAAATTAATGAAATGCTCCAATATGCAGCACCTTCATTTAATGCCAACAAACAAACGGGGTCAGATGGTGCTGACCACGTTGACCCAGCTTCTTTAAGAGGAATGGGACCTGACCAAACCTTAGTTTTAATTAATGGAAAACGCAGACATCAGTCCTCATTGATAAACATTTTTGGAACCAGAGGAAGAGGAAACACTGGAACCGATTTAAACGCCATTCCTGCTTCTTCAATAAAAAGAATAGAAATATTAAGAGATGGAGCTTCAGCACAATATGGTTCTGATGCGATTGCCGGTGTTATTAATATTGTATTAAAAGATAATGTTGATAATTTAACAGGTAGCATCAGTTATGGTGCTTATAGTACAAACGCTCAAGGAGATTTCGGAACAGACCCTTATGGATTATGGAATACCGATGGGTACAGACTTGACACTAAAAAAGATGGTAATGCCATTGGAAAAGATAAAAATTTTGACGGAGGTTCTGTTAAGGTTGCGGCTAATTATGGATTTGAAATTGGCAAAGGAGGATATGCCAACTTTACTACGGAGTTTTTAAATAAAAATAAAACGCTGCGCCCTGGGTTTGAATTCAGAAAAGGTTTTGGTGAAGCCGCTATTGAAGGTTTTAATTTCTTTGGGAATTTAGCAGTTCCAGTTTCTGATAAAACTGAGATTTATGCTTTTGGAGGAAGAAATTACAGAGATACTGACGCCTATGCCTTCACCAGAAATAATCCAACAGCTAGAAATGTGGTTAGCATTTATCCAGACGGTTTTACTCCAAGAATCACGTCTATTATTGTAGATAAATCTTTCTCAGCAGGTGTAAGAACTGAAACAGCGAGTGGATGGAAAATTGACATTAGTAATACCTACGGAATAAACGATTTTCATTATTATATAAAAGGAACCCTCAACGCCTCTTTGGAAGAAACCTCTCCAACTGATTTTGATGCAGGCGGACATAGTCTGGCTCAGAACACCGTTAATTTTGATTTTTCTAAATATTACGATAATGTATTAAGTGGAATGAACTTAGCATTTGGAGCCGAATACAGAACGGAGCAATTTATGATTTATGCTGGCGAAGAAGGATCTTATGGAACGTATTCAGATACAGGTATACTAATTACAGATCCTGGCACCCAATTTCAACCTACAGATCCAATTACCGGTGACTTAAGACCTGGTGGTTCTCAAGGTTTTCCTGGTTATGCACCTGCGAATGAGGTGGATAGAAGCAGAAGCAATTTATCGTTATATGCAGATGCAGAATTTGATTTATCTGAAACCTTTTTAATAAGTGCAGCCGCTCGTTTTGAAAACTTTAGTGATTTTGGAAGTACTTTAAACGGAAAATTAGCAGCACGCTTAAAAGCTTCTGATAAGATTAATATTAGAGGTTCTGTAAGTACAGGATTTAGAGCGCCATCGTTAGCTCAAATATATTACAACCTAAAATTCACAAACTTTGTAGGCGGACAAGCATTAGAATCCTTATTATCTCCTAATAATAGCCCAGTAACAGCATCTTTTGGAATTGGACAATTAAAAGAAGAAAAAGCGTTTAATGCGGCTTTAGGTTTTACGAGTTCTTTTGGTGATTTCACGGCCACTGTCGATGGTTACTATATTGCCGTTCAAGACAGAATTGTGTTAACAGGTAATTTTGATGCGCCACAAATACCAAATGTAGAGGCTGCTCAGTTTTTTGCTAATGGAGCTGATACAAAAACAACTGGTGTAGATATTATTTTAGCCTATAAAACCAAACTAGATGGTGACAGTTCTTTAGGAGCAACCTTTTTAGGAAACTTCAATGATATGAAAATCGATAAAGTAAAAAATGGTGCTTTAGATGAACAAACCTTTTTTGGAGAACGTGACAAAGCCTTTTTATTGACATCAGCTCCAAAAAGTAAATTAAGTTTAAATTTAAATTATAATAGAGGTTGGTTTGATACAGGTTTAACTTTTACCAGATTTAGTGATGTAGAATTATTAGACTATCAAATGTATGAAGACACAGCTGATTATGGCAGTTTAGCTCAACAAGTTGCTGCTGCGACAGATGCCTATGGAGCTAAAGTTGTGACAGACTTAAATTTAGGTTTTAAACTTTCTAAAAGTTTAAAACTGAATGTGGGAAGCAATAATTTATTCAACGTATATCCAGATCAACAAGATGACTGGACAGAAGCTGGAGGTTATTGGGACTCGGTTCAAATGGGATTCAGTGGTGCTTATTACTACGCAAGACTTAATTACAACTTCTAATTTAGAATATTTATTAAAATAAAAAACCGAGCTAAAAAGCTCGGTTTTTTTAATATACCATTTTTATTGTCTATTCTCTAGAATCTACAAAAGGATGCGTTGTTATTAAAAGTAATTCTATTTTGTAGCTCTGAACAACCTGTCATTAATAGATTTGCCAAGTCCATAATCTGGAAATACCTCTGCAACAATCATGTCTAAATTCAAGGCATCTAAATCGTGAAGTGTAGTATACAATTTAGAAGCGGCTTCATTTAAATCTCCAGATTTGGATAAAACTGCTAAGGTTTCTATATTTGATACATTCATTGTTTCAGAAAATCGGATTACACCTATTTTTTTATTTCTATGGCCTTGAATAAATGCTTCTATATTTTCTACCAAATATGTTTTAGTTTTTGGGGCATAATGTCTCTCTAACATCCCCGGAGCTTCTGGCGCTATTTCCTTCTTGTTTTTAATTGTAACCTCTCCAATTACATGACTAATATCCTCTATTGAAATTGACCCTAATCTATAAAGTACAGGCTCATTGTTTTCAAACCCTATAATAGTAGACTCTATACCTTTTTTGCAGTCTCCACCTTCAAGAACCATTGAAATACAATTCTTAAAATAACCTTCAACATGTGAAGCTTTAGTAGGACTTATAAAACCAAAAGGATTGGCACTTGGTGCTGCCAGAGGAAAAGACAATTCTTTTAACAAACTTAGAGTAACGGGATGATTGGGAATGCGTATAGCAACAGTGTCTTTCCCTCCGGTTATTAAATCGGGGATATTAGACTTTTTCTTCAAAACCAGAGTTAACGGTCCTGGCCAAAAAGCCTTAGCCAATTTTTTTGCCTTTTCAGGAAAATTAGCGACGAGTTCTTCTACTTTTTCTAATGTGGGCACATGAACAATTAAAGGATTAAATAAAGGGCGTTGTTTAATCTCAAAAATTTTACGAATGGCCTTTTCACTATAAATATTGCCTGCTAAACCATAAACAGTCTCTGTTGGTATAGCAACAACATCATCGTTATTTAATATTTGAACTGCTTTGGCAATATCTTTAGAAATGATAGTCATATTTTCTTGTCCTGAAACAAAAAACCCCGAGCAATAAACTCAGGATTAATTATCAATTTAACTTTCTATTAATCTTCTGGATGCATAAAACGTTGTTTTGCCAACAATTGTTCTTCAGTTTCTACATGAGATTCATCAGGTACACAACAATCAACAGGACATACTGCAGCACATTGTGGTTCATCATGAAAACCTTTACATTCTGTACATTTATCTGGTACAATGTAATATACTTCATCACTTATTGGTTCTTGCGCTTCATCAGCATCAACCTCAGTGCCATTAGTTAAAACTACTTTTCCCTTTAAACTCGTACCATCATTATAACGCCAATCATCAGAAGCCTCATAAATAGCTGTATTTGGGCATTCTGGCTCACAGGCGCCACAATTTATACATTCATCTGTTATTATAATTGCCATAGCATTTTCTTTTTCTAAATTTGCAGAGGCTAAAATAAAACCAAAACCATTCATAACCAAATAGAGAATGCATTTACAACAAAGAATTAACGCTTTTGTAAAATTAGGAGAATTTTTAAGTCAATTTTCTAATGAAGTAATTCAAAAAAAGGAAACTATTGAACACAATGAGTTGTTTTTTGAAGGATTTAAACATCAATTAAAATTGGCTCAAGAAAATAATGGATGGTTTTCAAAAGAAAATATGGCATTTGCTATTAATGGTTGGGCAGAGTCATTAACTTTTGAAAAAATGAACAAATGGTTATCTCCTTATAACCTTTCAATAAACAAACCTAAAAAGGTCGCCATTATTATGGCCGGCAATATACCACTGGTGGGGTTCCATGATTTTTTATCAGTTTTAATAAGTGGTCATCATGCCATAATTAAGCAATCATCAAATGATCAGTATCTCCTTCCCTATTTAGCTAAATATTTAGAATATGCAGAGCCAGAATTTAAAGGAGCCATTCATTTTACAGATAAGAAACTTGAAAATTTTGATGCTGTTATTGCAACAGGCAGTAACAATACTGCTCGTTATTTTGAATATTACTTTAAAGGCAAACCTTCTATCATTAGAAATAACAGAAATTCTGTTGCTGTTTTAAAAGGTCAAGAAACTTTAGAAGATATGCAAGCCCTTTCTGAAGATATATTTAGATACTATGGTTTAGGATGTAGAAATGTTTCAAAATTATATGTTCCTAAAAACTATAATTTTGATTTGTTCTTTCAGGGAATTTATCATTGGCATCCAATCATTGAGATAGCAAAATATGCTAATAATTATGACTACAATAAAGCCGTTTATTTAATGAGTGAATTTGAAATGCTCGAAAATGGCTTTTTAATGATCAAAGAAGATTCCAGTGCGGTTTCACCAATAGCTACAGTTTTTTATGAGTATTATGACAATTTTGCGCAATTGAAGTCGAAATTAGAAAAAGAGAAAGAGTCGATTCAGTGTATTGTTTCCAGCGGATTTATTAAAAATGAAATAGCATTCGGTATGACTCAAAAACCTCAACTTTGGGATTATGCGGATGATGTTGATTCTATTGAATTTTTGTTAGAAATTTGACTAAAAAATTATGGAATTTATAACATTTAATCCTCATTTTATTTGGAACTTTGTATCTCAAAATTCTTATAAAAAATGAAAAAACATAACTTTAGCGCAGGACCAAGTATATTACCTCAAGAAGTTTTACTTAAGGCCTCTCATGCCGTCATAGATTTCAATAATGAAGGCTTATCTTTATTAGAAATATCGCACAGAAGTAAATCCTTTGTTGATGTGATGGAAAAAGCAAGATCACTGACTTTAGAACTTTTAGGTTTAGAAGGCAAAGGCTATAAAGCGTTGTTTTTACAAGGTGGTGCAAGCACGCAGTTTTTGATGGTTGCCATGAATCTATTAGAAAAAAGAGCGGGTTATTTAAATACTGGTACATGGAGTGCTAAAGCGATTAAAGAAGCACAGATTTTAGATGATATTTATGAAGTAGCCTCTAGTAAAGAAGCAAACTATAATTATATACCAAAAGGTTACGATATACCTGAAGACTATGATTATTTCCATTGTACTTCAAATAACACCATTTTTGGGACACAAATAAAATCATTTCCAAACTCACCAATTCCTATGGTTTGTGACATGAGTAGTGATATTTTTTCTCGTGTTTTAGATTTTTCAAAATTTGATTTAATTTATGCTGGTGCTCAAAAAAACATGGGACCGGCCGGTACTACTCTTGTAGTTATTAAAGAAGATATTTTAGGCAAAGTATCTCGTAAAATTCCTTCTATTATGGATTATAAATTACATATTGCCAATGGCAGTATGTACAATACGCCTCCGGTTTTTGCAGTTTACACATCCATGCTAACTTTAGAATGGATTAAGAATTTAGGTGGTATTGCTAAAATGGAAGAAATCAATGAGAAAAAGGCAAGAGTGATGTATTCTGAAATAGATTTAAACCCATTATTCAATGGTTTTGCTACTAAAGAAGACCGTTCATTTATGAATGCAACGTTTACACTTCAAAATGAAAATTTAAAAGAAACGTTTGAAACCATGTTAAAAGAAGCTGGAATAAGCGGATTAAATGGCCACAGAAGTGTTGGAGGTTATAGAGCATCTATGTATAATGCGTTGCCATTAGAAAGCGTAAAAGCTCTTGTAGAAGTCATGAGTGAATTAGAAAGCAAAGCGTAAAAATATCTGGAATGGTTTTTAATTTTTTAAACTATTCTATTCAAAAATTCAATTAATTCAAAAGTTTAAACTTATAGAATGAAAGTATTAGCAAACGACGGCATTTCACAAACCGGAAAAGAAGCTCTAGAAAAAGGCGGGTATGAAGTTATTACCACTACTGTAGCGCAAGAGCAATTAATAAACTACATCAACGAAAAAGACATAAGTGTACTATTAGTTAGAAGTGCGACTACTGTACGTAAAGATTTAATAGATGCATGCCCAAGCCTCAAGATAATAGGTCGTGGCGGTGTTGGTATGGATAACATTGACGTGGAATATGCCAAAAGCAAAGGTTTAAAGGTTATTAATACGCCGGCATCTTCATCACATTCAGTCGCAGAATTAGTATTTGGTCATTTTTATGGGTTAGCAAGATTTTTACATAACTCCAACAGAGACATGCCTTTAGAAGGAGATTCTAATTTTGGGAAATTAAAAAAAGCCTATGCCAACGGAACCGAACTTAAGGGAAAAACTTTAGGTGTTTTAGGTTTTGGTCGGATTGGGCAAGCAACTGCAAAAGTGGCCTTAGGAGCTGGCATGAAAGTTATTGCATTTGATCCGTTTATTGAAAAAGCTAATTTAGAACTTGAATTTTTTGACGGACAAAAAGTAAATTTTGAAATTAAAACCATTTCAAAAAAAGACGTTTTAAAGCAAGCTGATTTTATCACATTACATGTGCCTGCTCAAAAAGAGTACGTTATTGGAAAAGCAGAGTTTGATATGATGAAAGACGGTGTCATTATTGCCAATGCTGCACGTGGTGGCGTTCTTGATGAAATAGCTCTTGTTAAAGCAATTGAAAGTGGAAAAGTTGCTGGTGCTGCATTAGATGTTTTTGAAAAAGAACCAAAACCAGAAATTCAACTTTTAATGAATGCATCACTTTCATTAACACCACATATAGGTGCGGCTACCAATGAAGCACAAGATAGAATTGGAACAGAATTAGCTGAACAAATTATAAGTATTCTTGGTTAAAAATTATGACCAAAATAACATTAAGGAGTCCTATATTAACTATGTAGGGCTTTTTTTTGTACATTGAAAATCAATTTTATAAACAATTTTAATTACGAAATATTATGTCTGGTATATTAGATTTATTAAATAGTGACCTAGGAAAATCGATTATTGGCGGTGTATCCAATCAAACCAATCAACCACAAAATAAAACGCAAGATGTTTTAACAATGGCGCTACCTGTTTTAATGACTGCCATGAGACGAAACGCAGCAACACCACAAGGCGCACAGGGTTTATTAAGTGCAATAGGCAGCAAACATGACGGTAGTATATTAGATAATCTTAGTGGTCTTTTTGAAGGCGGCATTGATGCCGGCATATTAGATGACGGAGGAAAAATATTAGGGCATGTTTTAGGTGGAAAGCAAAAAAATGTTGAGTTGGCCTTAAGTCAAAAATCTGGTATAGATGCAGGTTCTGTTGCACAAATATTAAAAGTAGCTGCGCCTATTTTAATGGGAGTTATAGGAAATCAAGCTAAGAAGCAAAACGTAAATGATGCTAGTGGTATTGAAAACTTGTTAGGTGGTTTATTAACTGGGAATTCCCCTAAACATGAACAAAGTTTTTTAGAGTCCGTGCTTGATGCAGATGGTGACGGAAGTATTATAGATGATGTTGCAGGGATGGTTTTAGGCGGTTCAAAAAAGAAGGGGGGTCTTGGAGGATTATTAGGTGGACTTTTCAGCCGAAAATAAAATTTCATTTCTTAAATATATGATGCGTCACACCATGCGGTGTGACTCATTTTTTGTTAAAATATTATAAAATAATTATTTCCAGAATCCTTTTTTGTAAATTAAGGGGAGCTTAACTAACATTAATTATTTTATTAAGTATAAACGGATGAAATCTTTTTTATTTTTTGTATTCATACTCAGCCTTGCCTTAGGGTGCAAGACGACAAAGGTTGTGAGTTCAGAAGATAATGTGATAAACAATATAAAATCTCTAGATACCGTTCGAATTGCAAATGATGATTTAGAATATGAAATTATTATTATTGAACCAGGCTTTCAAACTTGGCTTGCGTCTACAGCGAGACCTGAAGGTTTTTATTCTCAAACCTATTTAGAAAATAAAAATATCATCTTTGTAACAGAATGGAATAGTAGAGTTTTACAACCTCAGCGCTTCAATCCTAACTTATATGAAATGCAAATTGACTATCAACGAGGCATTGATTATGGTTACGAAGTTAATTATAAGCTTTATAATTATTTTATTTACTTCCAGTTAAAACACAAACAGCAATTAGCAGGATTTGTCCCTAGAATTTGATTTGAAAATGGTATTTTTACAGCACAATTCGCTGCATGAAAAACTTTAAAAACCACTGGGATATTAATCAAAACTGGCAACTCCTTTTTCCTTTTTTTGGTATTCTATTTTTAATGTATTCATCTTATAAATTAGCAAATGCATTAATTAATAACTCTAATTTTTTATGGGTTGTGCTTTTTGGTGTTATTATTTTTTTTGTGCTTTTAAAATTTACTTTGTTTTTATTTAAAAAACTTGAGAGTAAATGGAACCTAAAATATAAATGGGAATTTATAAGTATATTCTTAGTGTTTGCTGTAACCGGTACTTCATCAATTTTTATTGCAAGACCTATTATAAAATTGATTGGAATTACTAAAGAAAACTTAAACATCATTGCCTATTGGCTTTTATATCTTATTATTGGGTTTATTTTCTACCAAATATTGCTGATTTTAATTGGTTGGTTATTTGGACAATTTGAGTTTTTCTGGAAATTTGAGAAAAAGATGTTATGCAGATTAGGATTTAAACGCTTTTTAGAATAGTGCATTTTTTAAAGGAATATACCTTTTTTAAGATTTTATCTTTCACATTGGCCTTGGTGATTCTTTTACCAAGTGCTTTAAAAGTGTCCCATGCCTTTAATCATTATAAACATGAAGTTTGTTTTGGTGAAAAAACAAC
>JAHENA010000106.1 GCA_024643405.1 Flavobacteriales bacterium
CTATCACTATGGGGTTTATTGGCGGATTAAATGAGAATGAAATTACAACAGTTTTGACTAACGGATTTGGAAAAACATTAGGGAGTATCGGAATTATTATTGCCTTTGGAACCATAATTGGGGCTTACTTAGAAAAAAGTGGTGGTGCCAAAACCATGGCTAATTGGGCCATCAATACTATTGGTAAAAACCGATCAATATTAGCAATGAACCTAACTGGATTTATTGTTTCTATACCAGTATATTGTGATTCAGGATTTATTATTCTGTCTTCTTTAAATAAAGCGATTAGCAAACGAACAAAAATACCATTGCCCGTCTTAGCTGTTTCATTAGCCGCAGGATTATACACGACACATGTTTTTGTTCCGCCTACTCCTGGCCCCTTGGCGGCAACCGCAGCATTGGATGCCGATTTAGGGTTAGTGATCTTTTTAGGGCTTGTTATTGCAATTCCTGTTTCTCTCACGGGTTTTTTATGGGCTAAATTCGTAGAGCGCAACTTTAAATATGTTTCAAATGACTCTATTTTAATCCCAGACTCAACCAATGACGCTCTGCCTAAAACCAGACTTGCTTTCTTACCAATACTCATTCCAATTATTTTAATAGCATTTAAATCAATTTCCAATTATCCAACGCATCCCTTTGGTGAAGCAATACTTTTTGACATTACCAATTTTATTGGCAACCCCGTTATAGCATTATTTTTTGGCGTTTTTTTAGCCTTTAAACTTAAAAACAATAATCAAGAGGCCTCTCATTTTAATTGGGTTACAAGCGGATTAAAAGAAGCGGGTATAATTATTTTAATTACAGGAGCTGGTGGTGCCTTTGGTGCTATATTACAGGCAACGGGTATTGGTGAACTTATTGGCAATCGATTTTCTGATTTAGAAATTGGTCTACTACTACCCTTTTTAATTGCTGCCATTTTAAAAACTGCTCAAGGATCTTCAACAGTATCTATTATTACAACTGCGGCTATTATGGCTCCAGTTTTAGAATCTTTCGGGTTAGATTCTTCAATGGGTCGTGCTTTAACTGTTCTTTCAATTGGTGCCGGAGCTATGACCGTTTCTCATTTAAATGATAGTTACTTTTGGGTGGTTGCTCAATTTTCAGGAATGGACACCACAACTGCTTTAAAGACTCAATCCGTTTCGACACTCCTTCAAGGATTAGTTGGTGTTATTTTGACCTTGATTTTAGGTTGGTTATTTATTTAATTCTAAGCTTAATGAATTATTAAAAACATTTTATACTTTCTCGTTATGAATACTTTATGTTATTATCTATTTTTGCCGCATGGATTTAATTGATTCAATTATACTTGCGGTTATTGAAGGTATTACAGAATACCTTCCTATTTCTTCTACAGGACACATGATTATCGCCTCATCACTTATGAAAATTGCAAGTGATGATTTTACCAAACTATTCACTATTGTCATTCAACTAGGAGCCATTTTATCGGTACTAGTACTTTATTGGAAGCGCTTTTTTCAAAGTTTAGATTTTTATTTTAAACTTTTAATAGCTTTTATCCCCGCGGTAATTTTTGGGCTATTATTAAATGATGTTATTGATGAATTGCTCGAAAGCCCCTTGGTTGTTGCTATTACTTTAGTTTTGGGTGGGTTTTTATTGTTGAAAGTTGATGATTGGTTTAAAGCAAACGAAGTTTTTGATGAAGCTCATCCAGAAGCTCATACCAAAATTACCTACAGTACAGCATTAAAGATTGGGTTTTTTCAATGTTTAGCTATGGTTCCAGGAACCTCACGTAGTGGTGCTAGCATCATTGGAGGAATGACACAAAAACTTAACAGAAAAACGGCTGCGGAATTTTCGTTTTTCCTTGCAGTTCCTACTATGTTTGGGGCAACAGCTAAAAAATTATATGACTATTATCAGGCAGGCTTTGTGTTAAGTAGTGATCAAATTAACTATTTAATCATTGGTAATATTGTCGCTTTTATTGTCGCTTTAATTGCCATCAAATCTTTTATTGATTATTTAAGTAAGAGAGGCTTTAAAATTTTTGGGTATTACCGCATTATTTTAGGTGTTGGGTTATTACTTATTCATTATTTTATTTATCCCTTAACAATCGTTTAATGATAACTTCTGAAGATTATTTATCTGGTCAAATACTTTTAATTGACAAACCCATGCATTGGACCTCATTTCAGGTGGTCAATAAGTTACGTTACGAAATAAAAAAAGCTTTTAATATTAAAAAAATAAAGGTCGGGCATGCAGGAACACTTGATCCTTTAGCGACTGGCTTACTGGTGATCTGTACTGGTAAAATGACTAAGCAAATTGACTCATTTCAAGGTCAAATTAAAGAATACAAAGGCACCTTAGTTTTAGGAAGTACTACGCCTTCTTTTGATTTGGAAACTGATATTGATCAAACCTTTGAGACAAAACATATTACTTCAGATTTAATACACCAAACCACCAAACAATTTGTTGGTGAAATTGAACAGGTACCTCCTGTTTTCTCCGCATTAAAACAAGATGGCAAAAGATTGTATCAGTTTGCCAGAGCAGGAGAAGAAGTAGAAATTAAGTCTAGAAAAGTGACCATTCAAGAATTTGAAATCACTAAAATTGAAAAGTTAAATATTGAGTTTAGAATTGTTTGCAGTAAAGGCACCTATATTCGTTCTTTGGCTAATGACTTTGGAAAAGCACTTCAATCTGGTGCTCACCTTTCTGCATTGAGGCGCTCAAAAATTGGAGATTTCAATGTATCTACTGCAGAAACTGTAGATGATTTTTTAAAAAACTTAGCTTCGGAATAATTTTTGATGCTTGAGTTTTATAATTCATAGTCTATGAAACCAACCAAATTTCTAATTCTAGTCCTTTTTTTTGCCTCTCACTATTTCTTTTCACAAACAGAGACACAAAAAAACAATGGTATTTTTTATAAATTTTCATTAGCTACTACTTTAGCTATAAATGAAGATTATGTCGCTTTTGATGATAGTGATGAGACACTCATTAACCCAAGCGCCCTTTTCGTTAACAATACTGTTGGTTATCAATTTGATAAACGCACATTATTAGGTTTAAACTTTGAATACAACTGGCATTCACAACAAGGTCTCCATTTTTTTCCAGCCTATTTAAGTTTTCAATATAGTTTAAATAAGAATATTGAAAATTCGGCATTCTTTGCAAGGTTTGGTTATGGAACGTTGTTAGGTATTTCTAATGATTTTGAAAAAGGCAATATGTACAAATTTGGACTTGGTGGTCAGTTTTTTATAGAGAATGATAATTCCATTTTAATAGGGTTAGATTTTAGCCGAAAACGCTTTGGATATAAAACACTTGAAGGACTATCGAGTGTTTCAATTTTTCTAGAATTTATGGTATTTTAAACTTTTTATCTTAATTTGGCGTATATATAGTGATATTAGTTAAAATTATAATATTTGTATTTTAGTAATCAACAAAAGTCCCTATTAATCACTTTCCTACTCTCAGGAACAGTAGTCCTTTCTGTTTTTAATTTAAACATTAAGAAACAAAATGAATTAGTTTCTGAGAGCTACTATGAAATGGAGCCTGAAAAAGAACTTACTCAAGAAGAAATTAAAGTACTAGAAGCTTTAGAAAAATTAAATAACGATAAAGCTGAAACCAATAAAGCTTATAACGAAACAGTAAAGGAAAAGTCTTTTTCTGAGGCGTATAAACCAATCGCTCCGCCGGAAGACTATGTGAAGCCTGAGTTTGATCAAAACAAAGAGGAAAGTGAACAGTCAAATAGCGATAATAATGAAATATCTGATTTGAATCATGAAGAAATTTCTTCTTTTTCAAAAGTAAATGACATTTTAAACAAGACTACCAAAAAAAAGGAAGCCCCTAAAAGTACCAATAGAAAAAGCACTATTAGATATTCATTAGTAGACAGAACAGATGAGTATTTACCAATCCCTATTTATCTATGCGAAGATGGGGGTAAAATTGTTATCAATATCACCGTTGATGACAATGGAAATGTTATTGACGCCTACGTTAATAATTCTTCAAGCTCAGACAATCAATGTTTAGTTGATAGCGCCTTAGAATATGCTAAAAAAGCCAAATTCAATGCCAGTCCGAGTAAAAAAACACAATTAGGCTCTATAACTTTTAATTTTGTTGGCAAATACTAGGTTCGAATGTACACAGTAATTCCGTAATATCTTTTACAATATTTTCTCCTTTATTTTTATTATACCAAAGTTGCAATTCTTCTTTGAATTCAGGAGTTATCGCTCCATGTTTTGCTTTATAATCGAGTACCATTTGAGTCGCTTCAGTAGGTCTAGGCCCATAAGTATTTAAAACTTCTCCTGTTACATTATCAATCATAATTAATTTAGGGACTGATCTTGCTCCATTAGTTAAAAACATATCCATTAATTCCAAATTATCATCTCTCAACACCACTCTAAAATTAATATTAATATACTCTGCTATTTTATATAAAACGGGAACAATATGTGCAGCATCACCACACCAGCTCTCAGTAATAACGAGCCATGTTACATTTTTATTAAAATTGGAAAGTTTTAACTGAGATTCTTCAGATATTTTTAAAGTTTTATCCCAACGATTCATGCGTTTATCATTAAGAACCGTATAGTTTGCCAAATCTTCATTTTTTTCAATACCACTATTTGAATTTTCTTCAACCAATATTTTTACCAGATTTCTGTAGGTTGAATAGGACATGCTCCCATGTAAACTTTCTTTTATTACCGTGTTCATAATATTTAATTTTGAAGAAACAAAATTACAATCTTGATGTTTCTTTTTAGATGATATTTGTCATACTTTTATAGAATTACTTACAATACTTATATGGAGAAAAACAGATGTGAATGGTGTGTGGGTGATAGCTTATACGAAGCCTATCATGACCAAGAATGGGGCGTCCCTGTTTATGACGATGATACCTTATTTGAGTTTCTTATATTAGAAACATTTCAGGCAGGTTTAAGCTGGATAACCATTTTACGAAAGCGGGAAAACTTTAGGGCTGCATTTGATAATTTTGACTATAAAAAGATAGCACTTTACCAAGAAGAAAAATATAATGCTCTATTGCAGGACGCAGGAATTATTCGTAATAAACTCAAAATAAAAGCAACTATTTCTAATGCACAGGCTTTCATAAAAATTCAAAAAGAATTTGGTAGTTTCTCTAAATACATATGGGATTTTGTTGATGGTAGGCCAATTAAAAACTCACGCAAAAACAACAAGGACTTACCCGCCACTACAAATTTGAGTGATGCATTAAGTAAAGACCTGAAAAAACGTGGTTTTAAATTTGTAGGGAGTACGGTTATTTATGCCCACATGCAAGCTACGGGTATGGTAAACGACCATGAGATAGGTTGTTTCAGGTATCATATGGTTTGATTTTGAAGGTTCCTTTTAGGACTATCTTATTTCTTCAGAACTCTCAATTTTAAAGTTTCAATGCTTTTGTATTTTCCAAAGAATTGAAGGAAGTTAGCTAAAACAACTATAAATTCAACAATAGACCAATTTAAAATGGGTAATCTTTGATTAAAAAACTTAAAGTATTAGCTGTTAATTTTTCGGCCTATGAATCTGATAACCTTCGCCTTTCCTTGATGAAAAATGCCTTCCGCAAGTTCAACCTCTTCTTCCTCAAGTTTAATAATCTCAAAATTTGGAAAATCTCTTGTGATAGTTCCTTTTGAAAACAACATATCCAAATTTTTTGGTCCTCCTGCTTTTGGATTAATTTTTTGAAATTCAACATGGTTTTTACTAAACCCTTCTAATATTACCATGCCATTTGGCTTTAATAATTCTGCTATCCTTTTATGATAATCAGACACAATATCTGCTGTAAAATGAGCGAAAATCAATACCACTGCGTCAAATTTTTCTTTGAGTAATTCAAGACCATAAAAATCTCCAACTTCATAATTAATGGTCACATTGGTTTCTTTGGCAAGCTTTATGGCTTTTTTCTTGCCTTCTATACTCGTGTCAAACGCGTAAACATCTAACCCTTTTTTTGCGGCATACACCGCATTGCGGCCTTCGCCTTCAGCAGGCAACAAAAGTTTTCCTTTTAAATTATATGTATCAACGGCACTTTTAAAAAATGCATTGGGTAAAGTGCCATATGCATATTCCTTTTGACCAAATCTTGTATCCCATAAATTTTCCATTCTAGTCGTTTTTTAAATATTTCAGAAATTCTTGTCTCGTAATATCTTCAGCCCCTAAGCTTTCCAAATGCTGCGTGTAAACTTGGCAATCTATAAGTTTATAATTGGTTTTCTGAATAAAAGTTATAAAACCCACCTTACTTGCATTGCTTTCTTTGGTAAACATGCTTTCACCACAAAACACCCCATTATTTAAATCGATACCATAAAGTCCGGCTACCAATGTACCTTTTTTCCAAACTTCAACTGATTTGGCATAGCCCAAATGATGTAATTGTATATAGGCTTCTAACATGTTTTTTGTAATCCATGTGCCTTCCTGTCCGGCGCGTTTCAATAAAGAACATGCCGTTATGACTGCTTTAAAGTCTTTATTAAGAGTCACTTCATAATCTGCTTTTCGAAGTATTTGTTTCATACTTTTTGAAACCTTCAATTTTTCTGGAAACAGCACAAAACGCGGATCCGGAGACCACCATAAGATAGGTTCTTCTTCTGAAAACCAAGGAAATATTCCTAATCTATAGGCTTCTAATAATCTATGAGCCGATAAATCTCCACCGACAGCCAAAAGACCTTCTTCTGAGGCTTCAGACACCTCTGGGAATGACATATTATTAGTTATATATTTCATGGAAAGGTATAAAACAATAAACCTCAATGTTATGATGGGCATTGAGGTTTATTTTATTGAAATCCTTTTTTAAAGTGCTTATAACACCATTTTAAAATGGTAAATCATCGTGATCATCTTCGTTTAAATCACCCGCCGGTTCAAAAGCATCCATGGGTGGCACAGGTGGCAAACTAGAATCTCCAGATTCTGATTGTAAAGCTTCAATTCTCCATCCTTGAATAGAGTTAAAATATTTTGTTTCACCTTGAGGATTCACCCATTCTCTGCCGCGTAAATTAATACTGATTTTTACTTGCTGACCTTCTTTATAATTGTTTAGTAAATCCGTTTTATCCTGAACAAATTCCACCATAATATGTTGTGGATATTGTTCATCTGTAGTTACAACCACTTCTCTTTTTCTAAACCCATTTCCTCCAAAGGTTTGAGTTTCACCAATCATTTTAATTCTTCCTTGAACTTCCATTAATTTTAATTTAAATCTATTAATTACTTTATTTTAACTTAACAATATTTTCCACGCGCTTTCAACATCTCCAAAGCTCAAATAATTACGAGCCAATTTATGCTTTTCTCTGTGTGAGGCGTTTTTAATGTTCGGGTAATTTTCACCTAAACTTTTTATAAAATCGCTCACCATTTTTTTACTTGGTAGTGCTTCCACATTGGCTAGCATGCCTAAATCATTTCCTGTCAAAACCATGCTATTCCTAACTTCTTCTGGTATATTATCTACTCCTATTCCTAATGCTGATAACGGTTTTGGGACTTCAAAAAAACCTTTATTTGCTCTGCTATAAAAGTTGCCTCCGGCTCTAGCAACCAAATCTAATTTTTTTTGATTAATACTATTATCGGCATTTAAAACATCCTTTGAAATGTGAAATTTGACAACTTCACAAATAATTAAATTTCCTGCACCACCTTCAGTTCCTAACTTAATAATATCATTGACCTTACATTCAAACTGAACAGGCGATTCTGCCACTCTGAATGGTTTTACAACATCGGATTTCAGCATGGTCAATCCAGCCTTTTCAAATTCATTAACTCCTTGTGGATATTCTGTACTTGATAATGACATTTGTTGCACAATGTCATAATTCACCATATTTATAACGACTTCTTTTGTAGCTTCTGCATTAACCAAAGTATGTTTTACAGAATTATCTCTAACTCGTCTTGATGGTGAAAACACCAAAATAGGAGGATTTGAACTAAATACATTAAAAAAACTAAAAGGTGACAGATTTGGTTTCCCGTTTATATCTAACGTACTTGCAAAAGCGATAGGCCTAGGAGCAACAGCACTCAATAAATAGCCATGCAAGATATTAGTTGGGATATTTTTAGGATCAAAAGACGTCATTAACCTTTTTATTTTCACAAATGTAACTAATCTGCTATGGAACTAAAAACCGA
>JAHENA010000107.1 GCA_024643405.1 Flavobacteriales bacterium
CTGAAAACCATGACAGATTATATGGACTTGAACCTCAGGAAAAATGGGATATTGAAACTTTTACATCTGCGACACATCCTGATGACCGTGAAATAAGTAACGCCATTATTCAACAATCGGTTGCCGTTGGTGGTCCTAATCACTATAAGTTTGATTTTAGAGTGGTTTATCCCAATGGTAAAATACATTGGCTTAATGTTATTGGAGAAGTAATAAAGCGAAATGAAAATGGACAAGGTCTGTTAGTTAGAGGATTTTTAATTGATATTACAGAGCGTAAGCGTGCAGAAGAAAAACTAAAGGAAAGTGAAAGTCGTTTTCGAAAATTGTATGAAGACGGTGCAAATGGGATGGTTATTGCCGGTAAAGATTTTAAGTTTCTTATGGCAAACCGAACATTCTGCCAAATGACCGGATATGAAGAAGAAGAACTTCAACAACTCACTTTTGGAGATATTACCTATCCCGAAGACAAAGAAAAGGATGTTACCCATGTGAAAAAAATGATGTCTGGAGAAATTAAGGTTTACAGAACGGAGAAAAGATATTTAAAAAAGGATGGAAAAACGTTTTGGGCACAACTTACGGTTTCACCAATTTATGATGCAAATAATAGTTTTCTCTACTTTGTAGGAATTATTGTTGATATTACAGACCGCAAGCAAGCTGAAGAAGCCCTAAAAAGTTCTGAAAATAAATTTCGCGCATTAGTAGAACAATCCCTTACCGGTATTTATATTTTTGAATCAAACAAATTTATATATGTAAACAAAAGGTTTGCAGAAATTTTTGGATATTCTGAACAAGAAATTCTGAGGGATTTAAAACCCACCGATGTTGTTATTACTGAAGAAAAACCGATAGCTGAAGAAAATATTAGAAAACGATTAGAAGGAGAAGTTGATGATGTGAGGTATACTGCTAAAGGTATTAGAAAAGACAAAAGCCTCATTTGGATTGAGATACATGGAACTCATATTTACATAGATGGTAAAGATGTAATTACAGGTACTGTATTAGATATAACAGAACGTGTACATGCAGAAGAAAAATTAAGAGAAGCTAAGGAATTATTGAGTAATGCTATTGATAATGGTCCTATGGGTATGTGTTTAGTGAATACTGATGGTTCCTTCAGTATGGTCAATAAAAGTCTTTGCGAAATGTTTGGTTTTACGGAAGCAGAATTGAAATTAATGACGTTTCAGGATGTTACACATCCTGATGATTATGGAATTGGCACAAACGCTGTAAAGTCAATGATTAAAGGAGACGTTGAACGTGTTTCATTCGAAAAACGATACTTGCATAAAAATGGCAATAGTTTCTATGCAAAAGTTCATTCTTCCGTATTGAGAGATCATTCTGGAACTCCTATTTATTTCTTTACACATATTGAAAATATTACAGAACGCAAACAAGCCCTAGAATCGTTGATTTTATCAGAAGAAAAATTTTCATCTGCTTTCCGCGAAGGACCAACCGGATTGACAATTACTAGAATATCTGACGGAAAATTTATTGATGTCAATGATTCTTTTCTCCGTATGTTCGAATTTAATCGTGAAGAGGTCATTGGACGAACATCTATTGAGGTAAACATGTTAAGACCGGAACAACGGGATGGTCTAATTAAGAAACAGTTGGAAACAGGCGGATTAACTGGTTTTGAATTTGAATCACGCTCCAAATCTGGTAAAATTGTTAATTTTCTCTTTTCTTCAAGGCCAATCACAATTAGTGGAGAAGCGTGTCATATTACAACCATGGTTGATATTACTGAAAAGAAAAAAATTGAAACAGAAATAAAAAGACTGAATGAAACCTTGGAAGAAAAAGTGAAGGATCGTACGGCACAGCTAGAAGCAGCTAATAAGGATCTAGAAGCTTTCAGTTATTCCGTCTCCCATGACCTTCGTGCACCTTTGAGACATATAGATGGATTTGCATCCCTTTTAAATAATAGTTTAAAAGATAAACTGGATAAGAATGAAGAAAACTATTTTAATAACATAATTAAATCTTCGTGTCAAATGAATGATTTAATTGATGGTTTACTAAACTATTCAAGAATGGGCAGAGCAGGCCTGAAAAAAGCAAAATGCAATATAAAAGCCCTGGTAACAGATGTGCTAGAAATTTTTAGTTTTGACATCAAAGAAAAAAATATCTCCGTAACCGTAGATGACTTGCCATATGCTTTTGCAGATGAATTTTTAATGACTCAGGTTTGGAAGAATCTTATTTCTAACGCTATAAAGTTTAGTAGTAAAAATAATAACCCTATCATTCATATTGGTTATGATCAAGAAGCCAATGGAAACATTATTTATTTTATAAAGGATAATGGAGTCGGTTTCAATCAAAAATATGTTGATAAAGTATTTGGAATTTTTCAACGATTACATAGTATTAATGAGTTTCCGGGTACAGGCATTGGATTAGCAACTACTAAACTTATTATTACAAAACATGAGGGCAAAATTTGGGCGGAAGGAATAGAAAATAAAGGAGCTTCATTTTTTATTTACTTACCATAGTCTAATATGGACTTTTTTTTAAAAATAAAAAGCGTTAAATTTAAGTTGTTTTAAAAAGAGTAATAAAAATGAAAGAAATAGACAGAATTCTTCTAGCCGAAGATGATCAAAGAGATGTAGACTTAACACTTGCTGCTCTTACAGAGATAAATTTGGTTAATAAGGTAGATGTAGTTAATAATGGTGAGGAAGCGTTAGATTATCTTTTTAGACGTGGAACTTATAAAAATAAAGAAAGTAAGAAGCCTGCTGTTATATTGCTTGATTTAAAAATGCCAAAAGTTGATGGATTGGAAGTTCTCAAACAAATAAAAGAGGACAAAAACCTTAAAACAATACCAGTGGTGATTCTAACATCTTCTAAAATGGAAAAAGATCTACTAACAAGTTACAATCTGGGTGCTAATGCTTTCATTATAAAACCAGTTCACTTTGAAGAATTTATTAAGGCTATAAAAGAAATAGGTTCTTTTTGGGCTATTTTGAATGAAACTCCAGAAAAATAGGATTCAATGGCCGAGCTTAAAATACTAATATTAGAAGATAATCCATTTGATCATGAGCTTATTCAAGAGGAGTTAATTTCTAATGGATTTAATTTTCTATCAAAAATAGTATCAAATGAGCAAGATTTTACTTCAGCCTTAAAAGAATTTAAACCCGATATTATTCTTTCAGATTATAACCTACCTCAATTTACAGGCATTGAAGCCTTAGAAATTGCAAAAAATGTTGCTTTAAATATTCCATTTATACTTGTAACAGGGCATCTTTCAGAAGAATTAGCAGCAGATTCCATAAAAAGAGGTTCATGGGATTATGTATTGAAAACAAATCTCTTAAGGTTAGGGCCTGCTATTAAAAACGCGCTCAAATTAAAACAAGAGAAAGATACCAATGAAATTCAAAAAAATAAACTTTTAAAATTGCTTACGGCGGTAGAGCAAAGTTCAAATAGTATTATAATTACAGATGTTAAGGGACATATAGAATATGTTAACACAAAATTTTTAACAGTTTCAGGTTACTCCGCAACTGAAGTATTAGGGAAAACGCCAAAAATATTAAAATCTGAATTTCATTCAGAAGCGTTTTTTAAAAAAATATGGCAGACTATTTCAGAAGGAGAAACTTGGAGTGGCGAATTTAAAAATAAATCTAAAAAAGGCGATTTTTATTGGGAACAGGCAACCATAACGCCTATCAAAAATGATCAAGGGACCATTATAAATTACTTAGCTGTAAAAGAAGATATTACAAAACTTAAAAAAACGTCGTTAACTTTAATTAAAAGTCAGAAAAATTTAATTGAAGCTCAAAGAATTGCTAATATTTCCAGTTTTGAAGTTAACTTAAAAACTGAGACAGGTACTGTTTCTCCTAATTTTTACGAAATTGTTGAAGCAGATTTAAATGAAGAATTAACATTAGAAAATTGGAGAACTGTTGTTTATCCTGATGATAAAGAAAATAACATAAAAGTTTTAAATGATTGTATTCAATTAGGTAAAAAATATGATTTAATCTTTAGGATAATAACTAGGCGTACTAAGCAATTAAAATGGATTCATGGCTGTGGTGAGGTAATCTATGAAAAAGGTGAACCTACTTTATTTATAGGTACCCTTCAAGATATTACAAAAGAAAAGAACGCAGAACTTGAATTAAAAAATTCATATAAGGAAATTGAACAATTAAAAAACCAGTTAGAATCTGAGAATGTTTCCTTAAAGGAAGAAATATCTTTATCCTTTAATTATGAAAATTTGGTATATGCAAGTGCAGAAATTAGCGATGTTCTAACTCAAGTGGAGCAAGTAGCAACTACCAAGGCAACTGTATTAATTTTGGGAGAAACTGGAACAGGTAAAGAGCTTATTGCAAGGGCTATACACAATACCAGTCCTCGTAAAAACGGTCCGTTAATTCGTGTTAATTGCGCAGCGATTCCTGCCGAACTGTTAGAAAGTGAGTTATTTGGTCATGTAAAAGGATCTTTTACAGGTGCAGTTAAGGATAGAATTGGTAAATTTCAATTAGCAGATAAGGGTACCTTGTTTTTAGACGAAATTGGCGAACTACCATTAGAGTTACAACCCAAATTATTAAGGGCTATTCAAGAAGGTGAAATTGAACCTATAGGCAGCTCAAAAATTATTAAACTAGACCTAAGAATAATTGCAGCAACCAATAGAGAATTGGATAAAGAAGTAAAAGCCAATCGTTTTAGGCAAGATTTATTTTTTAGATTAAATGTTTTCCCAATTACAGTGCCACCACTTCGTGATAGAATTGAAGACATTCCTGTGCTGGTTGATTATTTTTTAGATAAATTTTGTAAGAAATATCAAAAAAAAATAAATTCTATATCAAAACATGCCTTACAACAAATGAAAGTTTACCAATGGCCAGGTAATGTAAGAGAACTTGAAAATGTTGTGGAAAGGGCTGTTATTATTGTTGACAATGACAAAACGGTATTACTCGATTTTGATTTCAAAACACAACCTCATTTAGAAAAATCAAATAACTCAAAAATGTCACTTGATGAGGTGCAAAGTAACCACATTATTAAAATGCTAAATCTAACAAATTGGAAAATCAGTGGTAAAGATGGAGCTGCTGAATTATTAGGTTTGAAAGTTAGTACTTTACGTGATAGGATGTCAAAATTAGGCATCAAACCTCCAAAAAAATAAAATCTACTTTTTCTTAATAGTCAAAACCACCTCTTAAATAAGCGGTATTCCGTTATACTGTTAAATTAGATAAAAAATTAACGGTATTACGTTAGTTACTTTATTTTATTTAACAACAGTTGTGTTTTTAAATACCTGATATTCAATTATATAAAAATTATATTTTTACTTTAATCCAAACGGTATCTGTTTTGCTTCTCATTTTTCAAGTAAAAAAGAGTATGATACCAAAAAGTAGCAATAAAACCGAAACAGAAACCTTCTATTTAGATTCTCGTGGTTTTTTTCACCTAAAATTTATTAGCGATAGTAACTACAATTTAGTCACTTTAGCGCATTTAAATAATTATTTAGATATCATATCTAAAATTCATAACTATAATATTTCATCAGTTTTAGTAGACTTAAGAAATGTTAATGGAATTGTTTCTATTGATAATGTCTCCTTTAAGCTATTATCTAAAGATATTAGGTTAAGATCTGTTTGTAATAAAATTGCCTTTATTACTCAGTCACATGCATTAACCTTAAAGCTAAACAATTATATAACGAGGTATCGTCCAAATGTACTCACCAAAGTTTATAATGATATTAATGATGGAATTGACTTTTGTAAAAATTAAAAAGTGACCTATGGAAGTAGTATCTAAAAATATTTGGCATAACAATCAGGAAGAACAGCTTGTGGAAGCATTGAATAAGTCCGCATTAGTTTCTATAACAGACAAAAATGGAATCATAATGTCTGTTAATGATGCGTTCTGTCAAATTTCAGGTTACAAGGAACATGAATTAATTGGTAAAAACCATAATATTTTAAAATCTGGAAAACAACCGGATAGTTTATTTGAAGATTTATGGGATTCAATTAGCAATAAAAAAGTATGGCGTGGTAAAATTTGTAATAAGAAAAAAGATGGCACATTTTACTGGGTAAAAGCCACCATTATTCCCTTTTTAGACAATTCAGGAAATATTGAAAAATATGTAGCCATCCGTTTTGATATCACTAATTTAAAGGAAAGTAAAGAACTAATAAAGCGCGTTGAGACTAAATTCAAAATTTTCTTTGACACAGCTCCATATTCATTTCTTGTTACAGATACCAATGGTAAAATATTGGATTGTAATGTAAAAACTGAAATATTATCTGGATATTCTAGACATGAACTCATCCATAACAAAATAACTGATCTAAATCTTTTAAGTAAAATAGACAGTGATTATTTAACTAAAATATTAAGAGTCTGTTCAGCTAAACCTCACAAAATTGAATTTGAAATCACTACAAAAGCAGGACGAAATGTGTTTATAGAAATATTGCCTCATCATATTAAATTTGAAGGAGAAACAATCGTTTTAAATATAATTCAAAATATTACTGGCCGTAAAAACATTCTTAAAGAATTAGAGGAAAAAAAGAATGATCTTGAATTGTTATTATATCGTTCAGGTCATGATTTAAGAACACCTTTTACAACTTTAGAGGGATTGGTAAACTTAATAAAAGCAAACCCCACGAACATTAGCACACCTGAGATTATAGATATGTTTGAAACCGTAATAAATGATGGTAAAAATCTCATTGACAATCTTTCTACTTCATCGTTATTAATTAAAAAATCAATATCTAAGCAAGAAATTAATCTTAAATCACTTGTAAATAAAACAATTAAAAACCTGTCGCATATTGACGGATTTAGTAGTATAGGTTTCAATATAAATATTGCTGAAGATTTTAAAATTAATTCAAACTTACAAATGCTAAGTTCTATTTTTCAAAATATTATTCAAAATGCCATTAAATACAAAAGGCCAATAAATAATAAACACACACCTTTCATTATTATAAATGCATTTAAGTCAAGCACAGGGGTTGAAATACTTATAAAGGATAACGGGCTTGGTATCTATCCTAAAGATCTGGACAAAGTATTTGATCTTTATTATAGAAGTAATAACGTCATTCAAGGTACGGGCCTAGGCTTATACATTACTAAAACTATAGTTCAGAAACTTAATGGTACGATAAGCGTAAAGAGTATTTTGAATGAAATGACAGAATTTGAAATTAAATTACCTAACTGCATATAAGCTATGAAAAAAATTAACCAAATAGTGATTATTGATGATAATAAAATAGATCTTTTTATAAATCAAAGGATTTGTTCACAAGTATTTGAAAAGGCAACAATAAAATTATTTCATAGCAGTGAAATGGCTTTAAATTATTTTAAAATCCCCTCAAATAAGGCTGATTTTATCTTGTTAGATATTAATATGCCAGTAATAAATGGCTTTGAGGTTTTAAAAGAAATGGAGAACACTACCTTTTTAAAAAAGAATAAAGTGGAGGTATATTTTCTTTCATCTTCAAATTTAATTACTGATATGAATGAAGCATATAGTATTAAGTCATGTTCTGGATATATTGAGAAACCATTAACCAAAGAAAAATTAGTTAATGCGATATCTTCAAATGATAAGCACGTATTTGATTTCCTAAATAACAGCAACAAATTAAACAGCAATCGTTCAAATGATGTGGCTTAAATGATCATTATTATAAACTAAAAATCGTCTTATTATGAAACGCTTTCCATTGATACTATATTTTATAAGCTTATCACAGCTTTTTTCACAAATAGTTAATGAAGGTACATTGAAAATTTTACCAACAACAATTGTTTCGTTACAAGATACATATTACAACAACACCTTAGGTACACATGATAATGATGGAGAATTATATTTAAATAGTGATTTTATTAATAACGGGACAACGACTAATCCAACAAGTGGTACAACTTATTTTAAAAGTACAGTTAACGCCATTCAAACCATTTCAGGCATCACAGGTCGTGTTAATTTTTACAATATGGAAGTTAATGTAACCGGAGTTGATAAAAAGGGCGTTTCTATAATTGATGGCCTTCATTTAGAAGTAGTAAATAAGGTTAATTTGGTAAGTGGTGATTTAAGATTAGTAGGACAAGCTCAACTGGTACAAACTC
>JAHENA010000190.1 GCA_024643405.1 Flavobacteriales bacterium
ATGTCATAAGATTCGCCTTGATCTCCTCCAAATCTGGTAATAACCTGCCACTCCCCATCTCTTTTATAAGACGTATTGGTATGATCTGACTGTGGATAATATTTATTATTAGAGGGTTTTAAAAGCACCCAAATATCTTTATTATGGGAAGTTGGGTAAACGCCCATGGTTAAAATCCGGCATTTAACGGAATCACCCGCAACAGGAGAAATAACCTGTACCTTTTCAATGGGGTACTGAATCGGTGATTTTTTCCCAATGGTTGCTTGTTCAATCTGACCTTGAACATGAATAGATCCATAGGAGTAGCCGCCATAAATTATTAATAAAATACCAATAACTCCCAGCGGAATTCTCAGTTTTGTATTTAACAGGTTAAGGGATTTTGTACTATCAGCAATCGCAAGGAGAACTAATATGGCACCAACAACAATGATTACAACTTCTGTAGACATATTTTAGTGTTTTAGAATTGATAAATGTATATGTTCAATTAAAAACTAACAGCTAGTTGTATGTAACGTTTTAGTTTTTAACGTTATACCCTCTAACAAAGTTAGGTGTTTTATCTGACAAATTCAACTCAAATTTTGCCCTATTCAAAATAATATTGTAGATTCATTTTAAGATGCAAGAAGATTTTTTACATTATATATGGCAGCATAAAAAATTTGACCTTACGAATTTAAAAACTACAGATAATAAATCTATTTCGATTGTTACTGTGGGGGCTTATAATAAAAATTCAGGTCCGGATTTTTTTAATGCACACTTAAAAATTGATGAACAACTGTGGGCTGGCATGGTTGAGATTCATGTGAAGTCTTCAGACTGGTATGTACACAATCATGAACAGGATAAGAACTATGATAATGTCATTCTGCATGTCGTGTGGGAACATGATACGGAGGTGTTTAGAAGAGATAATTCATTGATTCCAACGCTAGAAATCAGGCATTATGTATCGAGAACCGCTTTAAATAATTATGAAAAGTTATTTTCAAAATCACAAAAGTGGATTAATTGTGAGAACGATTTTTATCAAGTGGACGATTTTATTTTAAAAAACTGGCTGGAACGATTGTATCTTGAACGTTTGGAAAGAAAAACGGAAAGTATCAATCAGCTTTTGGCAGATTCAAAAAACAACTGGGAAGCCGTGTTGTTTAAAATGATGGCTAAAAACTTTGGACTTAAAGTAAATGGAGAAGCCTTTTATAGCATGGCACACACAATAGATTTTTCAATAATCAGAAAATTACAATCGAATCAAACCGCTTTAGAGGCGCTTTTATTTGGTCAGGCTGGTTTACTAGAGGATGATATTGAAGATGCTTATTATTTAAATTTGATTAAAGAATTTCAATTTTTAAAACACAAATTTAAGTTGTCAAATCAAAACACACTGCCTGTTCAGTTTTTCAGATTACGGCCACCTAATTTTCCAACCATACGGATATCACAGTTAGCCAATTTATATTATCAATCTCAAAACCTATTTTCACAAGTAATTGAATGTCAGAATTTAAATGAATTTTATGATATATTTTCTGTTGCTGCTTCGCCTTATTGGGAATCACATTACACTTTTGGAAAAGGGTCAAAATCAGCCAAAAGACCATTAACAAAATCATTTATAAATTTATTATTAATGAATACCATAATTCCAATAAAGTTTAGTTATGCCAATCAAACCGGGCAAACTGTAAATGACGAAATTATAAGTTTAGTTACACAAATACCTTCAGAAACAAATAGTATCGTGGAAAAATTTGAATCATTAAAACCGGTGACCTCTTCTGCATTGCAGTCTCAGGGCTTGATACAACTAAAAAATGAATATTGTACTAAAAATAGGTGTTTACATTGTGCAATTGGTAGTGCAATATTAACAGGAAATCATTAATTTGCGGCATGAAATGTCTTTTCATAAAGTGCCAAGCGCCCTACTTTATATTAAGGACATGCCATCTATCCATTATAAAGCAAAAAAATTAACTGATGAATGTATTTTATAAAATCTTATTATATTTTCAAAAACACGGGTACTATGTGTGTCAGCGTATTGCGGATAGATTAGGTATTAGAGCAAAAATTGTTCGAACATCGTTTATATATTTAACCTTTGTGACCGTTGGTTTTGGTTTTGCACTCTACGTATTCATTGCCTTCTGGATGCGAATTAAAGATTTATTGTACACTAAACGCTCATCTGTATTTGATTTATGAATCCACTTTTATTTTTTTTTAAAAAAAAGATTTATACCGCTGTATTTTTATTATTTGCTTTATTGACTATAGGTATTGTAGGCTTTAGGGTAGTTTCGGATTATACATGGATTGATGCCTTGTACATGACGGTTATTACCATAACAACCGTAGGATTTGGGGAGGTTGTTCCGCTAGATAATGAGTCAAAAATATTTACTGTTTTTTTAATTTTAATAAGTATTGTAATAGTTGGTTTTGCCTTATCTGTTATCACTGAATATATTTTGAGTAAAAATAATGTTGACGAATTAAATCAAAAGAAGATGCAAAAATTGATTGATAGTTTAAAAAGCCACATCATTATTTGTGGTTATGGAAGAAATGGAAAACAGGCTGCACGAAAACTTGCGGCTTATAAAAAACCCTTTGTGGTTATAGAAAAAGATAAAGATTTGTTGGAAAGATTACAATCAGATAATGTGCCTTATGTTATAGGTAATGCCAATGAAGATGATGTTTTATTGCAGGCAGGTGTTGATAGGGCTTCATGCTTTATCTCGGCCTTACCTAGTGATGCTGATAATCTTTTTGTGGTACTCTCCACAAGACAGATAAATAAAAATATAAATATTATCAGTAGAGCCTCTCAGGAATCTTCTTATGAGAAATTAAAACTTGCTGGAGCTAATAATGTGATTTTACCCGATAAAATTGGTGGTGACCATATGGCATCTCTAGTGGTTGTTCCTGGTTTAATGGAATTTCTTGATAACCTGTCTATAGTTGGTAAAACGAATATCAATATAGAAGAGGTGGCCGTAGAAAAATTATATAATACCAAAGAAGTAAAAACAATTAAGGATTTAGATTTAAGAAGAAAAACGGGTTGTACGGTTATTGGTTATAAAGATGAAAATGGAGAATATATTGTAAACCCAGAGGCTAATCTTAAATTAACACCTAATTCTAAAATAATTGTTTTAGGAAGACCTGAACAAATAGAAGGTCTTAATACAGAATACAACATTAATTAATTGAAATTTTTAATTTAACAACAGATGTTTTATAAAATGAAATATTTTTAGCATCTTGCTTGCCTTTAATAAAAATTATTTAATTAGAAACTAACTAACATCAGATACTTATGAAGAAATATTTTCTTTCCATTTTCACTTTATTTTTGCCGTATCTAATTTTTGCTCAAGAGGTTGCTGAAAAGGGACTTGATGAAAAAATAAATGATGCCTTTATGCCTATTGCGACGTGGTGGGAAGGATTTATTTTAACAAAAGTTCCTCTAGGCGAATATCAGATTCCTTTTGTGGTACTTCTGTTAGTTTTTGGTGCCACATTTTTCACTATTTATTTTAAGTTTCCCAGTATTACTAAATTTTGGACTGCTATAAGCACGGTGCGAGGTAAATATGTTGATATTGAAAAGCATGGTGTCGATAAACTTTATAATAATGATGAAGCATTAGCTGTTGAAGATATTCCTGATACTATTAGAGATGAAAGTGCTCATGGTGAAGTTAGTCATTTTCAGGCTTTAGCAACGGCCGTTTCTGGTACAGTTGGTTTAGGGAACATTGCTGGTGTGGCAGTGGCCATTGGTCTTGGTGGACCAGGTGCTACTTTTTGGATGATAGTCTGTGGTTTACTTGGGATGTCTACTAAATTTGTTGAATGTACTTTGGGTGTAACATATAGAGATATTGGTAAGGACGGAACAGTTTATGGGGGCCCTATGTATTATTTGTCAAAAGGATTAAAGGAAAAGGGTTTTGCAACCTTTGGAAAAATTCTGGCTTTCATTTTCGCTTTACTTTGTGTGGGTGCTTCTTTTGGAGGTGGTAACGCTTTTCAATCTAATCAAGCAGCCGTTCAGATTTCTTCTTTACTTGGTTTAACAGGTGGTTCTTCAGGTTTTATTATAGGAATCGTTCTGGCAATAGTAGTAGGTGTTGTTATCATTGGAGGTATTAAACGTATTGCCAGTATTACAGAAAAAATTGTGCCTTTCATGGCAGGTTTATATATTATTGCATCCTTAATTATTATTTTCGCCAACTTTAGTGATATCGGACTGGCTTTCAAATTAATAATTGACGGCGCATTTTCTCCTATGGCTGGTCTAGGTGGACTTGTTGGTGTTCTAATTGTTGGGTTCCAAAGAGCTGCTTTCTCAAATGAGGCAGGTGCTGGTTCAGCAGCAATAGCGCATTCAGCAGTTCGAACTAAATATCCGGCTTCAGAGGGAGTGGTTGCTTTACTTGAACCCTTTATTGATACAGTGGTAATTTGTACCATGACCGCTTTGGTTATTATTTTCTTTAATATTAACGGTACAGATCCACAGTCTGTATTTGATTATACGGCAGAACACGGAAGTAGTGTGATTTTAAAAGCTACAGAATTACCAATTAGTGGTGTTGATTTAACGTCTTTGGCATTTGATTCAGTGATTCCGCATTTTTCTTATGTACTTACAATCGCCATCGTGTTATTTGCATTTTCAACAATGATTTCTTGGTCATATTACGGGCTGCAATCATGGAAATATTTATTCGGAAAAGGTAAAACTGCCGATTTAGTTTATAAAGTTTTATTTTTATTATTTGTAGTTATAGGGGCTGCTGCTACTTTGGATGCGGTTATTAAATTCTCAGATGCTATGATCTTGGCATTAGTATTCCCAAATATGATAGGATTATTATTTTTATTCCCAAGAGTCAAAAAGGAGATGAAACGATATCTGGATGCAATTTCAGTTAAAAAGGAAGCTATTCAGGACGGCGCTGTTGATATTACAAAACATATGTAACAATAAATCTGTTTTAACATGAAATCCCATTTCAAGTTTACTAATAGTCAACGAAATGGGATTTTTTTATTGGTTATAATCATAGTTACATTACAATGTATTTATTTTTTTGTTGATTTTTCTAATTCAGAATACACGGTTAATACTGAGGAATTGAAAAAATATGAACGAGAAATAGATTCTTTAAAACAGATTGAGTTAGAAGAAAGGGCTCCAAAGATTTATCCTTTTAATCCAAATTATATCACTGATTATAAAGGTTATACTTTAGGGATGAGTCCCGATGAAATTGATAGGTTATTATTGTTTAGAGATCAAGGTGATTGGATTAATTCAGTGAAACAATTTCAGGAGGTGACCAAAGTTTCAGATTCCTTATTAAATCAAATGTCGCCCTATTTTAAATTTCCAGAATGGGTTACCAATCCAAAACAAAAAATTTCATATTCAAATAATAAACCAAAAAATTTCTCAGAAAAAAAGGATTTAAATAAAGCCACGGCAGAACAATTACAAGCGATAAATGGTATTGGAGCGTATTATTCTGAGAAAATAATAAAACTAAGAAGTAAATTTATTGGTGGGTTTATAGCTGATGTGCAATTACAAGATGTCAATGGATTAACTCCTGAAGTCATTGAAAAAATAACGAATGAATTTACTGTAAAAACACCTAGACAAATCCATAAGATAAATTTAAATACGGCCACTATTGACCAGCTCGTAACGATACAACATATAGATTATGAGGTAGCTTATAATATTATCGAGCAAAGACAACTTAGAGAAGGTTATAAATCGATAGACGAATTAACAAAAGTTAAAGACTTTCCTGTAAATAAAATCGAGATAATTAAATTATATTTGTCGCTCGATTAAAAAAAACAAAAATTAAGGCTTATGAATAGTTTGTACTTCACCGAAGAACATAAACTTTTTAGAGAGAGTATTCAAGATTTTTTAAAAAAGGAGGTTGTACCACATATTGAAAAATGGGAAAAATCCGGAACTATAGATAGGTTTATTTGGAAGAAATTTGGAGACATGGGTTTTTTTGGAATTTCATACCCAGAAGCCTATGGTGGATTAAACTTGGATCTTTTTTATGCGGTCATTCTGTTAGAAGAACTTCAAAAAATTAATTCTGGTGGTTTTGCTGCTGCCATTTGGGCTCATGTTTATTTAGCAATGACACATCTTAATAAAGAGGGCAATCATGATGTTAAGCAACGTTATTTAACGCCAAGTATTTCCGGAGATAAAATAGGTTGTTTATGTATTACAGAACCTTTTGGCGGAAGTGATGTGGCCGGAATGCGATCAACGGCTGTTAAAAATGGTAATCATTATATTTTAAATGGTTCAAAAACCTTTATCACCAATGGTTTTTACAGTGATTATTTAATAGTTGCAGCAAAAACAAGTCCGGAATTAGGAAATAAGGGCATCAGTATTTTTGTAGTGGATAGAAAATCAGAAGGATTGTCGGCTACTAAATTAGATAAATTAGGGTGGAGAGCTTCAGATACTGGAGAAATTGCTTTTGATAATGTTGAAGTGCCTCTTGCAAATCTTTTAGGAGAAGAAAATGAAGGTTTTGGATATATCATGCAACATTTTTCTTTAGAACGCTTAATCATGGGCATCAATGCGCATGCACGCGCTGAATATGCTTTAGAATATGCTCTGCAATATATGTCTGAACGAGAAGCTTTTGGTAGATCTATTGATAGGTTTCAAGCGCTGAGACATAATATAGCTGATTTATATACTGAAATGGAAATGTGTAAAGAGTTTAATTACTCTGTAGCTTATAGATTAAATAAAAACCAATATGTAGTAAAAGAGGCCACCATGTCAAAATTAAAATCGACTAAAATGGCTGATGATGTTATCTATCAATGCTTACAATTTTTAGGAGGTTATGGATACATGGAAAATTATCCAATGGCGCGCTTATTAAGAGATAGTAGATTGGGGCCAATAGGTGGAGGAACCTCAGAAATACTCAGAGAAATTTTGGCCAAAATTATAATTGACAAAAAAGAATACAAACCAGCAACATAATTTTTTAAAAATTAATTGTTAATTATTAATTAGTTTTTATATTTGCACACCGAAAATTTAAAAGAGAGGAGGTTAAGACACTATGTTAATAATACCAATTAAAGAAGGAGAAAATATAGATAGAGCGTTAAAGCGTTTTAAAAGAAAGTTTGATAAAACTGGAACAAAACGTCAGTTACAAGCGCGTAAACAATTTACAAAGCCATCTGTAGAACGTAGAGCTCAAATTCAAAAAGCTCAATACATTCAAGGATTAAGAGATGCTGAAGACATATAATAAGCTTCAAACTCGTATACATCAATTCCCACTTTAAGTGGGAATTTTTTTTACCCATACTCCAAATACCAATAAAACGTTGTACATTTAGCTTTGCACCTAATATAGCTTGAAATGTCAATTAAATCATTCAAAGATTATTTACTGTTAGAAAAGAAATACTCAAAACTCACAGTTTCTGCCTATGAAAATGATTTAGAAAGTTTTAAAAAATTCATTGACGAGGAATATGGTACAAATAACATACAAAGTATTAACTATCCACAAATAAGAAGTTGGATTGTTTTTCTGGTTGAGGGTAATATTGCGAATAGAAGTATCAATAGAAAAATCTCGTCATTAAATACCTATTATAAATTCTTATTGAAAATTGGCGAGATTCAAACCAGTCCATTAGCAAAACATAAGGCATTAAAAACAAGTAAAAAAATCCAAATACCTTTTTCAGAGACAGAGATCAATATGGTTCTTGATGAATTGCATTTTGAAGACGATTTTGAAGGGATACGCAATCGGTTAATTATTGAACTCTTTTATTCAACAGGTATTAGACGCATAGAATTGGTTGAATTAAAACTAACCAGTGTTGATTTTAATAATAAAACTTTAAAGGTCTTAGGTAAGCGTAATAAAGAACGGATTGTGCCTTTAATCAAGCCTGTTTTAGATACCATGAATCAATACCTGAAATCGCGCAGAGGTCTTGAATTTATAAATAATAAGGATCATTTATTTTTAACAAAAAGAGGAGTTAAAATATATGAAACACTTGTTTACAGAATAATAAATGATTATTTTAGTATAGCATCTACTAAGGTAAAAAAGAGCCCGCATATATTAAGGCATTCTTTTGCAACACATTTACTTAATCAAGGTGCTGATTTAAATGCTGTTAAAGAACTTTTAGGACATTCAAGTTTAGCTGCTACTCAAGTTTATACTCATAATAGTATAGCAGAGTTAAAAAAAGTACATGTGAATGCACATCCCAGGAGTAAAAAATAGAACAGTAAAAATTATTGTCTAACCGAAAAATAAAAAGTATGAAAGTAAACACGCAATCAGTGAATTTTAATGCAGATCAAAAACTGATAGATTTTGTTCAAAAGCGTATGGATAAGTTGGATTTATTTTATGATAAAGTCATTTCTTCGGATGTTTTTTTAAAAGTTGAAAACACAAGTGATAAAGAAAATAAAATATTTGAAGCTAGAGTAAGTGTGCCTGGTGATAGTTTAGTAGTGAAAAAGCAATGTAAAACCTTTGAAGAAGGGGTAGATATGGCTGTAGCATCCTTAGAAAGACAATTAAAAAAGAGAAAGGAAAAATTAAGACCACATTTGTAATAAAATTTATTGAAAAATGTTTTGATTAAAAAAATAATTCTATACATTTGCAGTCCGTTAGAAATAGCGGGCTTTTTTTATGTGAAAAAAGTAAGAAAAAGCCGATGTAGCTCAGCTGGCTAGAGCAGCTGATTTGTAATCAGCAGGTCGTGGGTTCGAGTCCCTCTATCGGCTCAAGTTCTTTAAATAGAGTGATTAGTTTTTAATTGGGGAGATACTCAAGCGGCCAACGAGGACAGACTGTAAATCTGTTGGTTTCACCTTCGCAGGTTCGAATCCTGCTCTCCCCACATTATAAACATTGGATTTTATAATTAATTGCGGGAGTAGCTCAGTTGGTAGAGCGTCAGCCTTCCAAGCTGAATGTCGCCGGTTCGAACCCGGTCTCCCGCTCTTTTTTAAAGCCGGTGTAGCTCAGGGGTAGAGCGTTTCCTTGGTAAGGAAGAGGTCACGGGTTCAATTCCCGTCATTGGCTCTATCAAAGTTTTTAAAATAGACACTAATATTATTATATAACTAAGATTAAATAAATTAAACATGGCAAAGGCAAATTTTGATCGTTCCAAACCACACTTAAATATTGGTACAATTGGACACGTTGATCACGGTAAAACAACTTTAACTGCAGCTATTACAACAGTATTAGCGAAAGCAGGATTGTCTGAATTGAGAAGTTTCGATTCTATCGATAACGCTCCTGAAGAAAAAGAAAGAGGTATTACTATTAATACATCACACGTTGAGTATTCAACTGCAAACCGTCACTATGCACACGTTGACTGTCCAGGTCACGCGGATTATGTAAAGAACATGGTAACTGGTGCTGCTCAAATGGATGGTGCTATTTTGGTGGTTGCGGCTACTGATGGTCCTATGCCACAAACTCGTGAGCACATCTTATTAGGTCGTCAAGTAGGTATTCCACGTATGGTTGTTTTTATGAACAAAGTGGATATGGTTGATGATGATGAGTTACTAGAGTTAGTAGAAATGGAAATTAGAGACTTATTAAGTTTCTATGAGTATGATGGAGATAATGGTCCTGTAATTGCAGGTTCTGCTTTAGGTGCTTTAAATGGTGAAGATAAATGGGTTGATACAGTTATGCAATTAATGGATGCTGTTGATTCTTGGATTGAATTGCCAGTGCGTGATGTTGAAAAACCTTTCTTAATGCCAATTGAAGATGTATTCTCAATTACTGGTCGTGGAACTGTTGCTACAGGTCGTATCGAAACTGGTATTGCAAATACTGGTGATGTTGTTGACATTATTGGTATGGGTGCTGAAAAATTAGCTTCTACAATTACTGGAGTTGAAATGTTCCGTAAAATATTAGATAGAGGTGAAGCAGGTGATAACGTAGGTATCTTATTAAGAGGTATTGAGAAAACTCAAATTTCTAGAGGTATGGTTATCTGTAAAAAAGGTTCTGTAACGCCACATGCTAAATTTAAAGCTGAGGTTTATATCCTTAAAAAAGAAGAAGGTGGACGTCACACGCCATTCCACAATAACTATCGTCCACAATTCTATGTGCGTACAACTGACGTAACGGGTACTATTTCTTTACCATCTGGAGTAGAAATGGTGATGCCTGGAGATAACTTGACAATTACTGTTGATTTAATTCAACCAATTGCAATGAATCTTGGTTTACGTTTCGCTATCCGTGAAGGAGGTAGAACTGTAGGTGCTGGTCAGGTAACTGAGATTTTAGACTAATTAATTAGTAAAATAAGAAGTTAAGGTATTCCGAAAAAAACGGAATACCTTGACTTATATTTACGGGTTTAGCTCAGTTGGTAGAGCACTGGTCTCCAAAACCAGGTGTCGGGAGTTCGAGTCTCTCAACCCGTGCTTGGAAAATTATATCTTTTGAATTTTTAAAATTTCAGAAGTTGAAAATGAGATAAAAAGGAATTTATTCATAAAGAATAAATTTTGAACCTTTCAAATAAAGAAAAAATAAATGACTGGAATTGTAAACTATATCAAAGAATCATTTGGAGAGCTTAAAAATAATGTAAGTTGGACACCATGGGCTGAAGCTCAAAGTTTAACTGTTTTAGTTGCGGTATTTTCAATCATTTTTTCTTTGGCAATTTGGGGCGTTGATACTGTTTTCAGTAAAGTGATAGCGTTTTACTTTCAATTAATTAATTAACAGTAAAATTAAATTCTATGTCTGAAACTGGGGGTAAAAAATGGTATGTTGTTAGGGCCGTAAGTGGTCAAGAGAATAAAATTAAGACTTATATTGAAAATGAGATTGCTCGTTTAGGTCTTCAAGATTATGTTGATCAAGTATTAGTTCCTACTGAAAGAGTTATTCAAATAAGAAACGGAAAAAAAATTCATAAAGAAAAAGTTTTCTTTCCGGGTTATATAATGATTCAAGCCAATTTGACTGGAGAAATTCCTCATATTATTAGATCAGTAACAAATGTGATTGGGTTTTTAGGAGAAACGAAAGGTGGTGATCCAGTGCCGTTAAGACAATCTGAAGTTAATAGAATGTTAGGTAAGGTTGATGAATTGGCTGTGGATGCAGATTCTAATGTGTCCATACCATTTACTAAAGGTGAAACTGTTAAAGTAATAGATGGTCCTTTTAATGGCTTTGATGGTACAATTGAAAAAATTAATGAAGAAAAGCGTAAGCTTGAAGTAATGGTAAAAATCTTTGGAAGAAAAACACCATTAGAATTAAGTTTTATGCAAGTAGAAAAAGTATAATAATTGTTACAAATATATATCGATACGCTCTTCAGCTTCATTTTAAGAAGCGTATTAAACTAAATTATTAAAAATGGCAAAAGAAATTGGTAAAGTAGTTAAGTTACAAGTTCGGGGAGGTGCTGCGAATCCGTCGCCACCGGTTGGACCCGCTTTAGGTGCTGCTGGAGTTAACATTATGGAGTTCTGTAAGCAATTTAATGCTAGAACACAAGATAAGCCAGGTAAAGTATTGCCTGTGGTTATTACAGTTTACAAAGACAAATCATTTGACTTTGTAATTAAAACACCTCCAGCTGCAGTACAATTATTAGAAGCGGCCAAGTTAAAGAAAGGTTCAGGAGAACCAAACCGAAAAAAAGTAGCTAAAGTTTCATGGGATCAAATCAAAACGATAGCAGAAGACAAAATGGTAGATTTAAATGCATTTACTATTGAATCAGCTATGAGAATGATTGCTGGTACCGCAAGGTCTATGGGTATAACCGTAACCGGAAACGCACCAAATTAATCTATTAAAGACATTAAAAAATGGCAAGATTAACAAAGAAGCAAAAAGAAGCTTTAGCAAAAATAGAAAAAGGAAAACTTTATTCTATTGATGAAGCATCAGTATTAGTAAAAGATATAACGTTTACTAAATTTGATGCCTCTGTAGATATCGCTGTGAAATTAGGAGTTGATCCTAGAAAAGCGAATCAGATGGTAAGAGGTGTTGTATCATTACCTCACGGTACTGGTAAAGACATGAAAGTTTTAGCATTAGTAACACCAGATAAAGAAGCAGAAGCTAAAGAAGCTGGTGCTGATTATGTTGGGTTGGATGATTATCTTGATAAAATCAAGAATGGTTGGACTGATGTTGATGTTATTATTACAATGCCTAGTGTTATGGGTAAATTAGGTCCATTAGGACGTATATTAGGTCCTCGTGGCTTAATGCCAAACCCAAAAACAGGTACGGTGACAATGGATGTGGCAAAAGCTGTTACAGAAGTAAAAGCTGGTAAAATTGACTTTAAAGTTGATAAAACAGGTATTGTACATGCACCAATAGGAAAAGCATCATTTAGTGCTGATAAAATTGCAGGTAATGCAAATGAACTAATACATACATTAATTAAATTAAAGCCAACTGCAGCTAAAGGAACTTATGTGAAGAGTATTTATATCTCTAGTACTATGAGCCCTAGTGTTGCTGTTGATCCTAAAGTTGGTTAATTAGTTAAAAACTTTTATTATGACAAGAGAAGAAAAATCACAAGTAATTGAAGAGTTAACTTTACAATTAGCCGATAATGCTAACATTTATTTAGCAGATATTTCAGGATTAAATGCAGGTAGCACTTCAGATTTACGTCGTATTTGTTTTAAATCAAACGTAAAATTAGCAGTAATTAAAAATACATTACTTGCAAAAGCAATGGAAGCTTCAGATAAAGATTTTGGAGACTTACCAAAGGTTTTAAAAGGTAATACTTCTGTAATGTATTCTGAGACTGGAAATGCTCCAGCCAAAATAATTAAAGCGTTTCGTAAAAAGTCAGATAAACCTTTATTAAAAGGGGCTTTCATTGAACAAGCAATTTATATTGGTGATGAGCAATTAGATGCCTTAGTAGATATCAAATCTAAAGAAGAGATGATTGGAGAGATTATAGGATTACTGCAATCTCCAGCTAAAAATGTTGTTTCAGCACTTAAATCAAGTGGTGGAAAACTGGCAGGTATATTAAAAACGTTATCTGAAAAATAGAGATAACATTAAATAGTACGCACTATAACAATTATATTAAAATTAAAAATTTATTAAAACGATAGAAAAATGGCAGATTTAAAAAATTTCGCAGAACAATTAGTTAACTTAACAGTAAAAGAAGTAAACGAGTTAGCTACTATTTTAAAAGAAGAGTATGGCATTGAGCCTGCTGCTGCAGCTGTTGCTGTTGCTGCTGGTGCTGCTGCTGGTGGTGAAGATGCTGCTGAAGCTCAAACTGAATTTACAGTAATATTAAAAGCCGCTGGTGCTTCTAAATTAGCTGTAGTAAAATTAGTAAAAGAATTAACTGGTTTAGGCTTAAAAGAAGCTAAAGAATTAGTTGATAATGCACCAAGTCCTGTTAAAGAAGCTGTTTCTAAAGATGAAGCAGAAGGATTAAAAGCTTCATTAGAAGAGGCTGGAGCTGAGGTTGAGCTTAAGTAAGCTTAACAATCTGACAATACAAAGGTTTAGGTCTGAAGGTTAACTTCAAGACCTAAACCATTTTGCGTATATAATCATTACATACGCTATTTAATTTTTTTTTAATCATAATTCCGTCCATTGATGTTATCAACACAAGCTGAAAGATTAAATTTCTCATCTATTGTAAATAGAACAGAATACCCAGATTTTCTGGATATTCAGATTAAATCCTTCCAGGATTTTTTCCAATTAGAAACAAAATCTGAAGAAAGAGGAGATGAAGGTCTGTATAATACCTTTATGGAGAACTTTCCTATTACAGATTCACGTAATCAATTCGTATTAGAATTTTTAGATTACTTTGTAGACCCACCAAGATATGCTATTGATGAGTGTATTGAAAGAGGTCTAACATATAGCGTTCCGCTAAAGGCTAGGTTAAAATTATATTGTACTGATCCTGAACATGAGGATTTCGAAACTATCGTTCAAGATGTATATTTAGGTACAATTCCTTATATGACACCTAGTGGTACTTTTGTTATTAATGGTGCTGAACGTGTAGTTGTATCGCAATTACATCGTTCACCAGGAGTGTTCTTTGGACAATCTTTCCATGCTAACGGAACAAAATTATATTCTGCTAGGGTAATTCCATTTAAAGGTTCTTGGATTGAATTTGCAACAGATATTAATCAGGTAATGTATGCTTACATTGATAGAAAGAAAAAGTTACCTGTTACAACATTGTTCAGAGCTATAGGTTTTGAACGTGATAAAGATATTTTAGAGATTTTTGATCTTGCTGAAGAAGTTAAAGTATCAAAATCTGGTTTAAAGAAAGTTTTAGGTCGTAAACTTGCTGCTCGTGTTCTTAACACTTGGCATGAGGATTTCGTTGACGAAGATACAGGAGAAGTGGTATCTATTGAACGTAATGAAATTGTTCTTGACCGTGATACTGTTCTTGACAAAGACAATGTAGAAGAAATTTTAGAGGCTGATGTTGATACAATCCTTTTACATAAAGAAAGTGCACAACAAGGTGATTATGCTATTATTCATAATACACTACAAAAAGATCCAACAAACTCTGAAAAAGAGGCTGTTGAACATATTTATAGACAATTACGTAATGCTGAGCCGCCAGATGAGGAAACAGCACGTGGAATTATAGATAAATTATTCTTTAGTGATCAACGTTATTCATTAGGTGAAGTTGGTCGTTACAGAATGAACAAAAAATTGAATCTTGATATTGGAATGGATAAGCAAGTGCTTACCAAAGAAGATATCATTACTATCATAAAATATTTAATTGAGCTAATCAACTCTAAAGCAGAGATTGATGATATTGACCACTTATCAAACCGTCGTGTACGTACAGTAGGTGAGCAATTATCTCAACAATTTGGTGTTGGTTTAGCGCGTATGGCTCGTACTATACGTGAGCGTATGAACGTACGTGATAACGAAGTTTTTACTCCTATAGATTTGATTAATGCAAAGACATTGTCTTCTGTAATTAATTCATTTTTTGGAACCAACCAGTTATCTCAGTTTATGGATCAAACCAATCCACTTGCTGAAATTACACACAAGCGCCGTTTATCGGCTCTAGGACCTGGAGGTTTATCTAGAGAAAGAGCAGGATTCGAGGTTCGTGACGTTCATTATACGCATTATGGTCGTTTATGTCCAATTGAAACTCCTGAAGGTCCGAATATTGGTTTGATTTCATCATTATCAGTTTATGCTAAGGTAAATTCAATGGGATTCATTGAAACTCCTTATCGTCCTGTGACAAATGGTGTTGTTGATATAAAAAATGCACCAATTTATTTAAGTGCTGAAGAAGAAGAAGAAAAATTAATCGCTCAAGCAACTGTTAAGGTTGATGAGAATGGTAAAATTTTACATGAGAAAGTAATTGCAAGAATGGAAGGTGACTTCCCTGTTATTGAGCCAACAGCTATTCATTATACAGATGTTGCACCAAACCAAATTTCTTCAATATCTGCATCTTTAATTCCTTTCTTAGAGCATGATGATGCCAACCGTGCCTTGATGGGATCAAACATGATGCGTCAAGCAGTTCCATTATTATTACCACAAGCTCCTATTGTAGGAACAGGATTAGAGCGTCAAGTAGCGTCTGATTCACGTGTGTTGATTAATGCTGAAGGAGATGGTGTTGTACAATATGTTGATGCTACAGAAATTGTTATTAAGTATAACCGCACTGAAGATGAAGCAAAAGTAAGTTTTGATAGTGATGTTAAAACATACCCGCTTGTTAAATTTAGAAAAACGAACCAAGGTACAAGTATCAACCTTAAACCAATTGTGGTTAAGGGAGATAAAGTGACTAAAGGTCAGGTACTTTGTGAAGGGTATGCAACTCAAAACGGAGAATTAGCTTTAGGTAGAAACATGAAAGTGGCCTTTATGCCTTGGAAAGGGTATAACTTTGAGGATGCCATCGTGATTTCTGAAAAAGTTGTAAGAGAAGATATTTTCACATCTATTCATATTGATGAATATTCTTTAGAGGTAAGAGATACTAAATTAGGTAATGAAGAATTAACCAATGACATTCCAAACGTTTCAGAAGAAGCAACGAAGGATTTGGATGAAAATGGTATGATTCGCATTGGTGCTGAAGTGAAGCCTGGTGATATTCTTATTGGAAAAATTACTCCTAAAGGAGAAAGTGATCCAACTCCTGAAGAAAAATTATTACGTGCAATATTTGGAGATAAAGCAGGCGATGTTAAAGATGCTTCTTTAAAAGCGTCTCCTTCTTTAAATGGTGTTGTAATTGATAAGAAATTGTTTGCTCGTGCAGTAAAAGATAAGCGTAAAAGAGCACAGGACAAGGACGATATCGCTCAACTTGAGGCTATTTACGATGCTAAATTCGAAGAATTAAAAAATGTTTTAATTGACAAATTGTTCAATATTGTAAATGGAAAAACAGCTCAAGGTATTTATAATGATTTAGGTGAAGAAGTATTGCCAAAAGGTAAAAAATTCACACTTAAAATGTTAAATGCAGTTGATGATTATGCGCATTTGGTGTCTGGAAAATGGACAACTGATGATCATACAAACGACTTAGTAGCTGACTTAATCCATAATTATAAAATTAAAGAAAACGATTTACAGGGATCTTTAAGACGTGAGAAGTTTACTATCTCTGTTGGTGATGAATTACCAGCAGGAATTATCAAACTTGCTAAAGTTTATATCGCTAAGAAACGTAAACTTAAAGTAGGTGATAAAATGGCTGGACGTCACGGAAACAAAGGTATTGTAGCACGTATTGTTCGTCAAGAAGATATGCCTTTCTTAGAAGATGGAACCCCAGTTGATATTGTATTAAATCCACTAGGTGTACCATCACGTATGAACATTGGACAGATTTATGAAACCGTATTAGGATGGGCTGGTCAAAAGTTAGGACGCACGTATGCAACGCCAATTTTTGATGGTGCAACCATTGATCAAATTAATGGTTTTACAGATGAAGCTGGAATTCCAAGATATGGACATACTTATTTATATGACGGAGGTACAGGAGATCGTTTTGATCAACCGGCAACTGTTGGTGTGATCTATATGTTGAAATTAGGACATATGGTTGATGATAAAATGCATGCACGTTCCATTGGACCTTACTCATTAATTACACAACAACCTCTTGGTGGTAAAGCACAATTTGGTGGTCAACGATTTGGTGAGATGGAGGTTTGGGCTCTTGAAGCATACGGTGCTTCTTCCACACTACGTGAAATCTTAACAGTAAAATCGGATGATGTTATTGGTAGAGCTAAAACGTACGAAGCTATTGTTAAAGGAGAACCAATGCCAGAACCTGGACTGCCAGAATCTTTCAACGTGTTAATGCATGAATTGAAAGGTCTTGGATTGGACATAAGACTAGAGGAATAATATATTGCACATCGCCCTTTGCGGGGTGATGTGCTAAAACTTTACAAATAATTCGATATCACCATATATTATGGCAAGAAAACAAGATAAGAATACAGTACAGAGATTTAACAAAATCTCAATTGGTTTAGCATCACCGGAGTCTATTTTAGCAGAATCTAAAGGTGAGGTTTTAAAACCAGAAACTATCAATTATCGAACTCACAAACCAGAGAGAGATGGTTTGTTCTGCGAACGTATTTTTGGTCCTGTAAAAGACTACGAATGTGCTTGTGGTAAATATAAGCGTATACGTTATAAAGGAATTGTATGTGATCGTTGTGGGGTAGAAGTTACTGAAAAGAAGGTACGTCGTGATAGAGTAGGACACATCAATTTGGTGGTGCCTATTGCACATATTTGGTACTTCCGTTCTTTACCAAACAAAATAGGATATTTATTAGGATTACCGTCTAAGAAATTAGATATGATTATTTATTATGAAAGATATGTAGTCATTCAACCAGGTAATGCTAAAAACGTGGATGGAGAGCCATTACAACAAATGGATTTCTTAACAGAAGAAGAATATTTAAATATCCTTGAAACGCTTCCACAAGAAAATCAATATTTAGATGATCACGACCCAAACAAGTTCCTTGCAAAAATGGGTGCTGAATGTTTGATTGAGTTATTATCAAGAATTGATTTAGAAGCGTTGTCTTATGAATTACGTCATAAAGCAAATACTGAAACGTCTAAGCAACGTAAAACGGAGGCTTTAAAGCGTTTACAAGTTGTTGAATCATTACGTGAATCAAACCATAATAGAGAAAATCGTCCGGAATGGATGATTATGAAGGTAATTCCTGTGATTCCACCAGAATTACGTCCTTTGGTACCTTTAGATGGTGGTCGTTTTGCAACGTCAGATTTAAATGATTTATATCGTAGAGTAATTATTAGAAATAACCGTCTTAAAAGATTAGTTGAAATAAAAGCTCCTGAAGTCATTTTACGTAATGAAAAACGTATGCTTCAAGAATCAGTGGATTCATTATTTGATAATACACGTAAATCATCAGCTGTAAAAACAGATTCAAACAGACCTCTTAAATCATTGTCTGATTCCTTAAAAGGAAAACAAGGTCGTTTCCGTCAAAACTTATTAGGAAAACGTGTTGATTATTCTGCGCGTTCAGTAATTGTTGTGGGGCCGGAATTAAAATTATTTGAGTGTGGTTTACCAAAAAATATGGCTGCAGAGCTTTATAAGCCTTTCGTTATTAGAAAATTAATTGAAAGAGGTATTGTAAAAACGGTTAAATCAGCTAAAAAGATTATAGATAAAAGAGAGCCTGTAGTTTGGGATATTTTGGAAAATGTTTTAAAAGGACATCCAGTATTACTAAACCGTGCTCCTACATTACACAGATTAGGTATTCAAGCTTTTCAACCTAAACTTATTGAAGGAAAAGCGATTCAATTACATCCATTAGTTTGTACTGCGTTTAACGCGGATTTTGATGGTGACCAGATGGCTGTACATTTACCGTTAGGACCAGAGGCTATTTTAGAATGTCAATTATTAATGTTGGCGTCTCATAATATCTTAAACCCAGCAAATGGTTCACCAGTAACGGTACCTTCTCAAGATATGGTTCTTGGTTTATACTATATGACCAAAGAGCGTAAATCGACTCCGGAAGCACCAGTTAAAGGAGAAGGACTTACGTTTTATGCGCCAGAAGAAGTAGAGATTGCTTTCAATGAAAAGAAAGTTGATTTAAATGCTTCAATAAGAGTTAGAACATTAGATATAAATGCTGATGGAAAACTTGCTCCAACAATTATTAGTACAACTGTTGGACGTGTTTTATTTAACCAAAAGGTTCCTGTTGCTGCTGGATATATTAATGCGGTTCTTACTAAAAAGTCTTTAAGAGATATTATTGGTAATATTTTAAAATATACTTCAGTTCCTGAAACGGCTGAATTTTTGGATGAAATCAGAACTTTAGGATTCAAATTTGCATTCCAAGGTGGATTATCATTTAGTTTAGGTGATATTATTATCCCACCAGAAAAACCAGACATGATTGCTGCTGCTAATAAGCAAGTAGATGGTATTATGGCTAACTATAACATGGGACTTATTACTAATAATGAACGTTATAATCAGGTCATTGATATCTGGACTTCTACAAATGCCGCATTGACTGAATTGTCAATGAAACGTATTCGTGAAGACCAACAAGGGTTTAACTCAGTGTATATGATGCTTGATTCTGGAGCTCGTGGATCTAAAGAACAGATTCGTCAGCTTACAGGTATGCGTGGATTAATGGCTAAACCTAAAAAGTCAAATGCTGGTGGTGGAGAAATTATTGAAAACCCAATTCTTTCTAACTTTAAGGAAGGACTTTCAATTTTAGAATACTTTATTTCTACTCACGGTGCTCGTAAAGGTCTTGCCGATACAGCTTTAAAAACTGCCGATGCAGGTTATTTAACCCGTCGTTTAGTGGATGTTTCCCAAGATGTTATTATTAATACAGAAGATTGTGGAACATTAAGAGGCGTTGAAGTAGAAGCATTAAAGAAAAATGATGAAATCGTTGAGACTCTTGAAGAAAGAATTGTTGGCCGCGTTGCATTAAATGATGTATATAGCCCAATTACTGAAGAGTTACTAGTATCCTCAGGACAATTAATTGAAGATGATATTGCCAAAGCAATTGAAGAATCACCAATTGAAAGTTTAGAAGTACGTTCTGCATTAACTTGTGAAGCTACAAAAGGAATTTGTGCTAAATGTTACGGACGTAATTTGGCAACTGGTAAAATGGTTCAAAGAGGAGAAGCTGTGGGTGTTGTTGCTGCACAGTCTATTGGAGAACCAGGTACTCAGTTAACACTTCGTACTTTCCACGTGGGAGGTATTGCAGGAAACATTTCAGAAGAAAACAAATTAGCAGTCAAATTTAATGGTATTGCTGAAATTGAAGATCTTAAAACGGTTAAAGGTGAAGATAATGAAGGAAAATCTATTGATATTGTAATATCTCGTACTTCTGAATTGAAACTTATCGATAAAAAATCTGGAATTACTTTAAGTACCAATAACATTCCTTATGGTTCAACAGTGTTTGTGAAAAATGGTGATGAGTTAAATAAAGGAGATGTAGTTTGTTCATGGGATCCATATAACGGTGTAATTATTTCTGAATTTGCAGGAAAAGTTACTTTTGAGAATATTGAACAAGGAATGACTTTCCAAGTTGAAATTGATGAACAAACAGGTTTCCAAGAAAAGGTAATTTCTGAATCAAGAAATAAGAGGTTAATTCCAACGCTTCATATTGAAGATGGCAAAGGAAATGTTCTAAGATCATATAACTTACCAGTTGGTGCCCATTTAATGATTGAGGATGGAGAGAAAATTAAAGTTGGTAAGATTTTAGTTAAGATTCCACGTAAGTCTGCAAAATCTGGAGATATTACAGGAGGTTTACCACGTGTAACTGAATTGTTTGAAGCACGTAATCCTTCTAATCCAGCCGTTGTAAGCGAAATAGATGGTGTTATTTCTTTTGGTAAAATTAAGAGAGGTAACCGTGAGATTGTTGTAGAATCTAAGTTGGGTGAAGTTAAAAAATACTTAGTAAAATTATCTAGTCAGATTCTTGTACAAGAGAATGATTATATAAAAGCAGGGATGCCTCTTTCTGATGGTTCAATAACTCCTGATGATATTTTAAATATTAAAGGACCGTCTGCGGTACAGCAATATTTGGTAAATGAAGTACAGGAAGTATATCGTTTACAAGGTGTGAAAATTAATGACAAGCATTTTGAAGTCGTTGTAAGACAGATGATGCGTAAAGTTAGAATTATTGATTCTGGTGATACTTTATTCTTAGAAGATCAATTAGTTCATAAATCAGATTTCATTGAACAAAATGATGAAATATTTGGTTTAAAAGTAGTTGAAGATGCTGGAGATTCTGCAACTGTTAAAGCAGGGCAAATTTTGAATGCACGTCAGTTAAGAGATGAAAACTCTATTTTATTAAGAGAAGACAAGAAACTAATAGTAGCTAGAGATGCTCAACCAGCCACTGCAACACCAATATTGCAAGGTATTACTAGAGCATCGCTTCAAACGAAGTCTTTTATTTCTGCGGCATCATTCCAAGAGACAACAAAAGTACTCAACGAGGCGGCTGTTGCTGGAAAAATTGATGATCTTGAAGGACTCAAAGAAAATGTAATTGTAGGACATAGAATACCTGCCGGAACGGGTATGCGTAAATACTCTAATATTATAGTGGGTTCTAAAGAAGAGTTTGATGAAATGATGCAAGCTAGAAAAGAAGTAAATTATAATTAAAAAAAAGAAAAGATTTCCATGTGGAAATCTTTTCTTTTTACTAATATTTATGATCATGGCAGACGATAAAAATACACCAAAACAAGGTCAAATTAATATTGAGTTGGATGAAAAGGTGGCTGAAGGAACATATTCTAATTTGGCAATAATTAATCATTCAGTATCTGAGTTTGTTGTTGATTTTGTAAATATTATGCCGGGTGTTCCAAAAAATAAAGTGAAGTCTAGAATAATTTTAACACCACAGCATGCAAAGCGCTTGCTTAAAGCTTTGGGAGAGAATGTTGCAAGATTTGAAAACGCTCATGGTGAAATTAAAGATTATGAGCAACCACCAATACCTTTAAATTTTGGGCCTGCCGGACAAGCTTAAATAAAAAAAGCCCTTTGAAAATATCAAAGGGCTTTTTTTATTTAAACACTTTTGAATAGAAAATTAACTTGCCTTCTTATTATTGTTTTTAAAATATTTTAATGCTCCTGAAGGACATTTTTTTATCTGATTTATTACAGTCTTAGTTTCTGCATCATCAAGATTTATCCAAGGAATAATGGAAGATCTAAAAACACTTGATAATTCTTTTGCACATTTTTCTGCGTGAATACAAATGCTTGGTTGGTAGGTTACAGTAATATCATTATTACTGTATTCATTAGTATAAAAATCCATAGGCGTTCATATTTGGGGTTATGAATTATTAAAATCATAATATACAGTATATAAAATGTATAATTGATAATAATACAGGTTAAATATTACTAATAGTTTAAAGAAATAAAAATAATTTCGTTAATATGTTAAAATTCAGAGGTAAAATGAAATTTTATACTTGGATATTTCTGTTGAGTCATTTGTAATGAAAATGCAGAGTCCGCCAAAAAGACTAATTGATTTTGTTTGTCTTTAGCTAAAAAACGTTGTTTTACTCTAACAAACTCTTTATATTCGTCACTCTTAGATTCCTTTGGATCCACCCAACATGCTTTATATACATTTAAATTTTCATAGGTACATTTAGCACCATATTCATGTTCTAATCTATACTGAATCACTTCATATTGCAGTGCTCCAACTGTACCTATAACTTTTCTTCCATTAAGTTCAAGCGTAAATAATTGGGCAACCCCTTCATCCATTAATTGATCAATACCTTTAAAAAGTTGTTTAGATTTTAAAGGATCGGCATTATTGATATATCTAAAATGTTCTGGAGAAAAGCTTGGTACTCCTTTGTAATTAATAACTTCTCCTTCAGTTAAGGTATCACCAATTTTAAAATTGCCCGTATCATGTAGTCCAACAATATCACCAGCATATGAAATATCTACAATCTCTTTTTTCTCAGCAAAAAAGGCATTAGGGCTTGAGAATTTCAATTTTTTTCCTTGTCTTACATGCAGGTACGGGGTATTTCTTCTAAAAACGCCAGAAACAATTTTGACAAAGGCTAAACGGTCTCTGTGATTTGGATCCATATTCGCATGAATTTTAAAAACGAAACCAGTAAACTTATCTTCATCTGGTTTTACCAATCGTTCTTCACTTTGCTTTGGTCTTGGTTTTGGTGCAATTTCAACAAAACAATCCAAAAGCTCACGCACGCCAAAATTGTTTAAAGCTGAACCAAAAAACACAGGTTGTAAATGCCCATTTAAATATTCTTGTTTATCAAATTCAGGATAAATACCGTGAACCAATTCCAGATTTTCTCTTAGGGTAATGGCTGCCTTATCACCAATAATTTTATTTAATTGTGGCGATTCTAAATCAGAAATTTCAATGGTTTCTTCTATATTCTTTCTGCTATCTCCACTAAATAAGTTGATGTTCTTTTCCCAAATATTATATATTCCTTTAAAATCGTATCCCATTCCAATTGGAAAACTTAAAGGCACTACTTTAAGACCTAATTTTTGTTCAACTTCATCTAATAAATCGAAGGCGTCTTTACCTTCTCTGTCCATTTTATTTATAAAAATGATAATAGGGATGTTGCGCATTCTGCAGACTTCAACAAGTTTTTCAGTCTGCTCTTCAACGCCTTTTGCTACGTCAATAACTACAATAACACTGTCAACAGCGGTCAGCGTTCTAAAGGTGTCTTCAGCGAAATCTTTATGACCGGGAGTGTCTAAAATATTAATTTTAATACCGTCATATTCAAAGGCTAAAACCGAGGTCGCGACAGAAATTCCACGTTGCCGTTCTATCTCCATAAAGTCACTGGTAGCTCCTTTTTTTATTTTATTGCTTTTTACAGCGCCAGCTTCCTGGATGGCACCACCAAAAAGTAGAAGCTTTTCAGTTAAAGTTGTTTTACCAGCATCAGGATGAGATATAATTCCAAATGTACGTCGTCTATTTATTTCTTTAATAAAACTCATATTCTTAATTGCAAATCGGTTGCAAAGATACTATTATTAACGTCAATAAGAATAATTGATAATAGGGCTTTTTAAATTTATAATAAGTTTAATGATTTTATTAATTAACTTGGTATTTTTACAGTATGACAGAAGAAAATGTAATTTTAGTTAACGAAAAAGATGAACAAATTGGGTTAATGCCTAAAATGGAAGCTCATGAAAAAGCGATTTTGCACAGAGCTTTTTCAGTGTTTGTTTTTAATGATGATAATGAGCTCATGTTGCAACAACGGGCATTAGATAAATATCATTCGCCTGGGCTTTGGACGAATACCTGTTGTAGTCATCAACGTGATGGCGAAACGAATATTCAGGCTGGGAAGAGAAGATTGCTTGAAGAAATGGGGTTTGTTGTTGATTTGCAAGAATCCATATCATTTATCTATAAAGCACCGTTTGAAAATGGTTTAACAGAGCATGAATATGACCATATACTGATTGGGAAATATAATAAAAAACCGAATATTAATTCTGAAGAAGTTGCCAACTGGAAATGGATGACTTTGGAAACTGTAAAAGAAGATATGATTTCACACCCAGATTTATATACGGAATGGTTTAAGATTATTTTTGAAAAATTTTATGAACATATAAATATTCAAGACAATGAAGGTAACCGTAAGTAGAAGAGCCCATTTTAACGCGGCGCATAGATTGTACAGAAAAGACTGGAGTTTTGAAAAAAATGATGAAATTTTCGGGTTATGTAATAATCCAAATTATCATGGACATAATTATGAATTAATTGCCAGTGTTACTGGAGATATTGATCAAGAAACTGGTTATGTTATTGATGTAAAAATTTTGAAGGATATTATCAAAACGGAGATTGAAGATGCTTTTGATCATAAAAATTTAAACTTAGACGTTCCGGAATTTAAAGATTTAAATCCAACAGCAGAAAATATAGTGGTTATAATTTATAATAAGATTAAAGCCAAGTTAGATGCTAAATTTGATCTGGAAGTGGTGCTTTATGAAACACCAAGAAATTTTGTAACCTATTCTGGTAAATAGTTTCATTACCTACTCAAATGTCACTTTATTTGACTGTTTATTGAATATTTAAATTAGTTATAAAATTCTATATCTATTAGAAGTTTATGTGTAATTTTGCATGAAATAAAAATTTTATATATGGCAAATGTTAGAGACCTAAAAAAAGACATTAATTATGTTTTAGGTGATATTATTGAAGCGGTTTATGTTTGGGAATTAACAAACGCAAGCAAAGAAACCAAAAAGAGTCAGGCTATTATTGATGAAGCTATTAGTACTTTTGACGGATTAATTGCAAAGATTAATGATAAGAAAGTTGAAAATAAAAAAGCGCACTTTAAAGCTATAAGTGCTGAACTTGAAGATAAGGGTAGAGCTCTTATTGAAAAAATTAATACACTAGGATAATTATTTTAACGGAGTTATTGCAAATTTAAATTTTGCGATTATATTTGCATCCGTTAAAACGCCGATGTAGCTCAGCTGGCTAGAGCAGCTGATTTGTAATCAGCAGGTCGTGGGTTCGAGTCCCTCTATCGGCTCTAAGTAAAAAAGACCATTCATTTGAATGGTCTTTTTTATTTTTAATTTATTTAAAAATTAATTTACAGTATTTTCCTTTTTAATATTATCTACAAATAATTGTAATTCTTTACCGTATTTGGAGTTTTTAACTTCTGGGGTCAGCGAGATATTGATGGTGTCTAAATATTTAATTTGAGCATTGTAAATTTCTGTAAGCGCAAGATAGGGTGCCACTTCACTGTCTTTATTATTAAGAGCAAAATTTACTGTATATAAATATTTTCGTTTTAAAAGATTATCAAATTCTTTTTGAATGCTATTATATCTGGTTGTATCACCATCTTTTTGAGCTTCAAAATTTTCTTTGATGAGATTAAGATTTTTCTCATTAAAACGGGACATCATTAATTGGTATTCTTCAAGCGTTTTTTGTTGTTTGGAACCATTAATTTTGGCGTCAAATACAAAGTTTTTCAGAGTAGTATTAATTTCTGTAATTCCTTTGTCAGCAAAAAAACTGATTCTGTCATTTTCATTACTATTTTTATCAAGATATAAGAAGAAGACTTCAGGAGATTCTAAATCACTGTGTAGTTCAAATTCTGAATTCCCATTTATTACGATTGAATCAACGGTTACTAATGCAGTGTCCTGAACTTTTTTTAGGTATACGCTTCCTTTTTTTAATCCTTTTATATAGGTTTTAACCGTTAAATCATGTCCTTCATTTGAACAGGAAAGAAATAAAAGTGTTAATATAAAAGGCAGTAATTTTTTCATGAATTCTTGGATTTATTTTTGATTGACAAATATCTTATAAATATGATTTAAATGCTAATGTCTTTTAACTATTTATTCACATTTTATTACTAAAATAAAATGTAATATTGCGGTGTTTGGCATAGAGATTGTCATACTCATAATAATTACATTCAATTTATAAAATAGTTTATTGAGTGGTTACTTTAAACTTTAGAATTGTAATTATATTTTGGTTGGTTAGTAAGAAAGCATCCTTTTAAGGGTGCTTTTTTTGTGCTTTTATTTTATAAATCTTATTAAGGTTTCCATAAGTTGAGGAGCGATTTTTCTAAAAGACTCATTATAAGACTTTGAGTTTTCTAGATTATCGCCTTCAATAGATACTAATACATGATTCATATTATCAATCAATTCTAGAGTTGAGCTAGGAGCAGCTTCATGTAATAGTTTTGCCTCGTTTGGCTCAACTTGCAAATCTTTTGTACCATTAATTATTAAAATGGGCATTTGAAGTTTTTTTATTTCTTCTTGTGGATTGTATTGCATCCAATTCATCATAAAGGATTGAATATCTTTATTGAAAACAGGAGCCAATTCCATTGGGTAATTATCTGTCTTTTTGCCTTTTCTTAAATAGGCAAATACACTTTCAGCATCTTTTGAAAGGCTTGGGTAGGTTTTAGCAATTTGTTCAATAACTATGTTATCTATAGATTGAGCCACCCCAGATAGAGAAATAAAACCATCGGCCCGTCCTTGAGCAGCAAGCATCCCAACCAGGCTTCCTTGACTATGACCTAGCATAAAAATATGATTAAATGAATTATTCTTTTTAAAATAGCCTAATACTGAAATGGCATCCGTTACAAAATCATCGAACATGATGTTTGGGTCTATATTTCCCTGTTTAATTTGTTTTACAATCCGTTTATCATATCTAAAGGTTGCTATGTTATTATTTGAAAGTCCTTCAGCTAGATTTTTTAAGGAGTTATTCTTTAAAAAAGTTTGATTGCCATTTCTATCGGTTGGTCCAGAGCCACCTATGATGATAACTAAATTTGGTTTTTCAATATTTTTTGGAATCAATAGCGTTCCATCAATTAAATTATTAATAGCAATATCTTGAATGATAAAACTGGCGTCTTGTGAAAATGATTTTAAAAAGCAAAAAAGTGTAAAAATTAAAATTCTATTGCTCATTTTTTTCTTATAGTTTTGGATTTTGTCTTATAAACAGAAGAACGATTCGTTTTAGTATTTATACAAGTAAAAATATAGTAAAATTTGAGATAATGAATAAACAATTTTGAATTTTTAAATCAGGGAAAACATATGTATTTCATCGATTTTAATTTATATTTAAACGATAATTGTTAAAAAATGATGTATTACAACGAAAAAATATACGTTTAAACGGTTAAATTGAAATATAATTTTACTTTTGAAGTGTACTAAATAACATACTTTTTAGTTCAATGGATTAATTAATTAATATTTGCATTATGTTGTAGATGAAGTAACCCTAAATCTATCTTCGTAATAAAAAAAAGCAAATTGAGAAAAAACCGAGATTGAGGGATCTCGGTTTTTTTATGTCTAAATTTACCTTAATATACTTGGTTCCATACTTAGTATTTTTCAAGATTAAATAGGGTATTTTTCTCCTCTACCTGTTAAATGTTAAAAAAAAGTGTATTACAACGAAAAAAATAACATTTAAACGTTTATAGTTAAAAATAGATATATATTTGAAGTGTACTAAATAACATACTTTTTAGTTCAATGGATTAATTAATTAATATTTGCATTTTGTTGTAGTTATAGTGACCCTAAATCTATCTTCAAAATAAAAAAGCAAATTGACGGAAAACCAAGATTGAGGGATCTTGGTTTTTTTTATGTAATAATTCTAAATGTCAGATTAATTCTATCGCCAATAGCTTTATTGGTTTTTGGTAATTGATGCAGCCAATATTTCTGTGTATTGCCTTGCATTACAAGAAGACTGCCATTCTGTAAAATTATTTTTGTTCTATGACTTGGTTCATATTTATGCTTAAAATGGAATAGGCGCTCAGCACCGAAAGTCACTGATGCAATAATAGGTTGTTGCCCTAATTCTTTTTCATTATCGGAATGCCATCCATTACTATCTTGCCCGTTTCTATAAAGATTAGCCAGACAACTAGTAAAGTGTATTAGAAGTTTATTTTCTATAGTTTCTTTTATTTTTAATAATTCTTTATTGAATGTTTTTGGATACATGGTGATATTTGAATAGGAATATGGAAGATTATTGTCCGCATACAGAGCAGTTAATCGCGGTTGTAAATGTGTCTTTCCAAACAGTGTTATAGTGTCTTGTTGCCATTCAATATTATTTAAAAGCCTTTTGAAATAATAGTTTGATAATTCCGCATTAAAAAATGCAGGATAATAAGTAACATCAGCATCTTTTAAATTTAAGTTGACAGATTCATTGAAGAGCATTCCAATTACAATTTTAAATACCAATAAGCCCAATACATAAGTCCGAATTGAATCGGTATTCTTATTATTAAAATCCACTTAGGGATTCCAGCTGATGCTTTTTTACCAGATAACATATAGACATGAACCAGTAAAAAAATGACTAACATGGATATAATACCATATATAGAAATATTTTTCAAAATTGGAATACAAATACTGATGCCTAAGGCTATTTCAAAAATGCCACTTAAATCAACCAAAAGTTTATGCTTAGGAAGATATTTTGGCATAATTCTAAGATATAGTTTAGGATTGATAAAATGATTTATTCCCGCGACTATATATATAAAACTCATGAGGTATAAATGCCAAGGATAGGCCATAACTAAAATTTAATTTTTCTAATTTAGCATAAATTGCAACGTTAATGAAATGTAAATTATTTTTCATATTATTTTTGGTGGGTTTCTCTTGTTTTTCACAAATACCTGAAGGGTTTGTTGATGTTGAAACAGTGATTCCAGATATAACCGTAGAATTAAGATATCATACTTCAAATAATTTTGTTGGCACACCTATAGTTGGCTACCAATCAAATACACTGATCTTAACAAATGAGGCGGCAAACGCTTTAAAACTAGTTCAAGAAGAATTAGAAAATCAAAATTTATGTTTAAAAATATATGATGGGTATCGGCCTCAGCGAGCCGTAAATCATTTTATGCGTTGGGCTCGAAACTTAAATGACACCATTAACAAACAAATATTTTATCCTAACGTTGATAAAAAAAACCTTTTTATAGAATCATATATTGCCAGTCGTTCTGGACATAGCCGGGGTAGTACTTTGGATTTAACAATTATTGATGGCAATACAGGTGAGCCATTAGATATGGGCAGTCCTTATGATTTTTTTGGAATCGAGTCGTGGGTTTATTTTGAAGGTATTACCACTCAACAAAAGAAAAACAGGGAGTTGTTGCAAAAAGTAATGCTTAAATATGGTTTTAGAAATTATCCAAAAGAATGGTGGCATTTTACTTTAATACAAGAACCATTTCCTGATGATTATTTTGATTTTGTTATCAATTAAAAAGACTGCCTTTGTTTAAAAAGCAGTCTTTAGTTTTACTTGAATACTTGATTAATTATTTTTTTCAAGGTTTTTGGTCATTGTAAAGCCAACAAACAAACCTATTCCCGACATCAGAAATATGGTTCCTGGATAGGCAACATCTTCATCAACACCCATATTATAATGTAGTATTGAAGCGATAAATACACCTAGTCCAATAGCCATTAATAATAAAGCTAGATTCAACAAAAGTATTTTCCAGATTGGAGAAGCATTGCTTCGGTCTCTCATAAAAATACTGGCATCGGCACCTTTTTCTATAAGTGCTAAGCGTTCTTTGTTTCTTGTGGTTAAGTAAATGTATACTACTCCAAAAATTGCAAGAAACATACTGATTGGGATTAAAATTTCTACCATAATAGTTCTTTTTTAATTGATTATATTTAATGTGTTCATAGCTTATGACGACGACTTTTTTAAATAGGTTACAATTATTTTAATTTTTTTTTAATTTTTGTAACCTAAATGGCTTAACTATCGTCTTAAATACAAATGACCACCAACGACGACATATATTATATCAATTTAATTATTGAAGGTAATACAAAAACCTTTAGTGTTTTGGTGGATCGGTATAAGGATTTGGTATTTTCTTTGGCGTTGAAAATGCTTAAGAATAAGGAAGAAGCTGAGGAAGTGGCACAAGATACCTTTATAAAGGTTTATAAATCATTAACCCAGTTTAAAGGAGATTCAAAATTTTCTACCTGGATATATAAGGTGGCATATAATACATGTTTAGACAGGTTGAAAAAATATAAAAGGGAACAACAAGTAGTTTCTATTGATGAGTTTAATACAAATCAAATAAAGAGTTTAGATAATGCACTGGATGCCATGGAAAATATGGAACGTAATCAGGCTATTCAGGATTGCATTCAACAATTGCCTGCAGAAGATGCTTTTTTGTTAACGCTATTTTATTTTGAAGAACAATCTTTAGAAGAAATTTCTAAAGTAATGGGGCTAACATCTAATAATGTAAAAGTGAAGCTCTATAGAAGTAGAAAAAAATTAACATCGATTTTAAAAGAGAAATTAGAACCAGAAATAATTGAATATTATGAAAGCTAATATAGATAAACAAGTGGAAGAATTAGTGAGTAAAATGATGAAGGAAACTATAATAGAAAAACCTTCAAATAATTTTACTGCTCATATTATGGAACAGGTTGCAGACATTAAATTAAGCAAGGCTTATGTTTATAAACCTTTAATATCAAAATGGGTCTGGTTTATTCTATTTGCTGCAGTTTCTTCATTGGTAATTTATTTAGCATTCAATAATGGGCAACCTTCAAGTGAATGGTTGTATAAATTAAATATAGATTTTTCACCTAAAGTCAATTTTATGAAAGGGCTTTCTAGTTTTCATTATTCAAAAACGACTGTTTACGCCTGTGTTTTATTAACGGTTATGCTGTTTATTCAAATCCCTATTTTAAAACATCATATGGATAAACGTTTGGAAGCATAATTAAAAACAGAAATTAATACCAGCGTTTTTTATTTTTTTTAGAACCTTCACTTTTGCGACCTTTTTT
>JAHENA010000108.1 GCA_024643405.1 Flavobacteriales bacterium
CTTTGGTGAAATCAGTAATATAATCAGAAGCAGAATGAAATGTCATTCGTTTAGGCATACCTCCATCAGTTGGAATGGTGAAAATATCACTATTACCATAACGATTACTTTCAAAAGCAATTACACTTCCATCATGACTCCATAACGGATTGGTATCATATGCCTCATGCACTGTTAATCTTTTGGGGTTTTCTCCATTTATAGAGGCTGTCCAAATATCTCCCTGAAAATTAAAAGCAATTTGACGTCCATCTGGACTTACCGATGGCGTATGAATCAATGGGGATTGTGAGAAACAAATTGAATAAAAAAACAAAGAAACGATGATGGATAATTTTGGTAGTAATTTCATGATATGATAAATAATGATTCTAAAAAAATTGTTTAATATGTTTAAACCTCAACTTAAATTATTTTAAAAATGCAAAAGGTATTCCTTATTAATGATCCATAGAACTTAATGCATAAATAGCAAAACTTCCTAGCCAATGCCCTCCTTCATAACTATCACCAACAATACTTGGTAAGGAATAATTAATATGCTGATTTGCTATATTTTTCAAATGATGATATTCTGGAAGTCCATCAGCTATTTTATTCAAGCTCCAGGCCCGTGAAAAATTAACCCCATCCAGATGTACCAACTGCCCATCTGTTCTATCAGAAACCAAACCAACCTCTAGTTTATAATTAGGATTCTTTAAATGAGGTAGAAAATCATTCAACCAAGATTTAAACTCTTCATTAGGCAATAATCGCTTCATTAGGGCAGCTTCCTCTAAACAAGGTGATAAAAAATCACTGCCACTTGGCTCCCATGACATAGGACCATCTTTGTCATTTAAAAAGAAAAACTTGGCTCGTTCAGTAATAGCATTTTTAAGTGTTTCATTATTAACCGTTTCAGCATAATCAAAAGCAAAGGATAACCCAAAAGCCGTATTAGGATGTGTTCCAACGCGTAATGGATAATTCAATTTTGGCAAAAACTCTATATATTTTTCTACCATTAAATCGGTTAATGGCTGCAAATTAGTTTCTAACTCTCTTGCGGTTGGTGAATCCCAGGTATGTAATTCTTCTACTAATTTTAATAACCAAGCCCAACCATAGGTGCGCTCAAAAGATTTATTATTTTCATCTTCAAAAAATGCCACTTCAATTAAGATGTTTTCTTTTGAGATACTAGACAACAATTTTTCTTTTATACTTTCTGAATTATCCAAATCCGGATACATCTTTAATAATTTAACTAAACTCCAATGTCCGTGAACTGATGAATGCCAGTCAAAACAACCATAAAATGCCGGATGCAAAGTTTTTGGTGTTTTTAAATCAGCTTCGCTTCCTAAGGTTTGACCTAATTTGTTTGGGTATTCAGTTTCCATACAATGTAAAGGCAATTGTGCCAACCGATTAGCTTGCTCTAAATTTAAGACTGGTTTTTCAACAATCTCAGGAACTATACCCATACTTTCTGTCTTTTCTTCTTTAGATTGAATACAACTCATAACAAAAACCACTAATACTATTAAAGAATATCTCATATTAAATTCTGTTTACAATTTTTATCCTAACCAACCCTCTCTATCTAAACTTCTATATTGTATGGCTTCACTTATATGTGAACCATTCACTTCTGCTGTTCCTTCTAAATCAGCAATGGTGCGTGATACTTTTAAAATACGGTCATACGCTCTGGCTGAAAGATTCAAACGTTCCATTGCCGTTTTTAACAATTGCTTTGAAGCTTCATCCAAAATACAGTATTTACGGATTTGCTTAGTGTTCATTTGCGCGTTATAATGAACAGAATCAGAAGCTTCAAATCTTTTGGTTTGAATTTCTCTAGCTTTCGTGACTCGCTTTCTTATTTCCACAGAAGTTTCACTTTTACGTTCTTCTGATAATTTTTCAAACGGTACCGGAGTTACTTCAATATGAATATCTATTCTATCTAAAAGTGGTCCTGAAATTTTACTTAAATAACGCTGCATTTCTGCAGGACTTGAAGTGACTGGCGCACCTGGATCATTAAAATAGCCTCCAGGACTCGGATTCATGCTGGCTACCAGCATAAAACTACTTGGATAAGTCACTGTAAATTTTGCTCTTGAAATAGTCACTTCTCTGTCTTCTAAAGGTTGTCTAAGAACTTCTAAAACACTCCTTTTAAATTCAGGTAATTCATCTAAAAACAAAACACCATTATGGGATAAGGAGATTTCCCCAGGTTGAGGAAACGTACCACCTCCCACTAAAGCAACATCGCTAATAGTATGATGTGGGCTTCTAAAAGGGCGTTGTGCTATAAGGCCCATATCTTTTACCTTGCCAACAACCGAATGTATTTTAGTGGTTTCTAGCGCTTCGTGTAAAGTCATAGGCGGCAAAATACTTGGTAATCGTTTTGCCAACATGGTTTTTCCTGCACCTGGGGGACCAATCAAGATTATGTTATGTCCTCCTGCAGCAGCTATTTCCATACACCTTTTTATACTTTCTTGACCTTTTACATCGCTAAAATCAAACTCGGGAAAGTCTAAGTTTTTATAAAATTCTTCTCTGGTATTTATAATTGTTTGTTGCAATGCCTCACCTTTATCAAAATAATCAATGACCTGTTTGATGTTATCAACTCCATAAACTTCTAAGTTATCAACTATGGCCGCTTCCTTGGCATTTTGACTCGGCAAAATAAATTTTTTAAAACCTTCTTCTCGCGCTTTCACTGCTATTGGCAAAGCGCCTTTTATAGGTTGTAAACTTCCATCTAGAGAAAGTTCACCCATAATGATATATTGCTCTAAATCTTCGGATTGAATTTGATTTGAGGCCGCTAAAATTCCTACCGCTAAGGTTAAATCATAGGCACTTCCCTCCTTGCGCAAATCTGCAGGTGCCATGTTTATAGTTATTTTTTTTCCGGGAATTTTATAACCATTATTTTGAAGCGCTGCAGCAATGCGGTAATTGCTTTCTTTTATAGCATTATCGGGCAATCCAACTAAATGATACCCTATCCCATTATCAACATTTACTTCTACGATAATTGTGGTTGCCTCTACTCCAAAAACGGCACTTCCAAATACTTTTTTAAGCATACACTATCTTTAAAATTTAAAAATAAGAAAAGTATTATAATTCATCCCTTAAAAATATCTAATAAACTCATCCTTTTTAAACTCAAACATTTTTAATTCATTAAATTTGGAAATCGTATTAAAAACTCTTTATGAAAAAAATAGCTGCCGCAGTTTTATTTTTGTTCGCTACTTTAATTACTGCTCAAGAAAAAAAGCATCTTACTTTAGAAAGTGCTGTTTTAGATGGTTACAAACTCCTTCCTGAACAAAAACCCATGCAATGGTTTGAAGACTCTGATCACTTTGCTTACAGTGAAAATAACAGATTATTTGTTGAGTCTGCTTCAGTTTCAGGTAAAATAACCAAAACAGCTGTTCTTCAATTAGAAGACCTTCAAAATATCCTACCAGATTTAAAAAGACTTCCAAATACTTTTTTAAAAATCACCAATCAAGATGTTACATTTATGAATGGCCACTCCATTATAACTTATAACTACAAAATAAAAACCATTACAGAAACCTTGATTTATCCAAACGAATCTGAAAATATGGATTACAGTAACAAAGCTCTGGCTTTGGCATATACTATTGAAAACAACTTGTATGTGGCGACTTCCAGCAACCCGAAAATAGCAATTACAAATTATGATAATAAAAATATTGTTTCAGGGCAGGCCATTGCTCGCTCAGAATTTGGCATTACGAAAGGCACCTTTTGGAGTCCGAATGGTACATCTCTAGCATTCTATCAAAAGGATGAAACCAAGGTAACTGACTATCCACTGGTTGACATTAACACGACTCCGGCTACGTTAAATAATATAAAATACCCAATGAATGGAATGAATAGTGAAATTGCAAAAGTTGGTATTTATAATTTAAGCGCTAGCCATGTTACCTATCTTGATATTGACACGTCAGATGAACATTATTTAACTAATTTATCATGGTCCCCTGATGAAGCTTTTGTGTTTTTAGCTGAATTGAATCGCGACCAAAACCATATGTGGTTTAACATGTATGATGCTACTTCTGGAAAAAAAGTTAAAACCCTATTTGAAGAAAAAAACGATAAATGGGTAGAACCCGAACATAATGCTGTTTTTATACCTAATAGCACTTCAGAATTTTTATGGTTGAGTGAGCGTGATGGTTTTATGAATTTATATCTTTATGATATCAACAAAGGCCTAGAAAAACAACTCACAAAACATACATGGGTCATTAAAAATATTATCGGCTTTGACGGCGCCAACAAAAATGTTATTATTTCTGGTACAGGAAATGACCCGCGTGAAAATAAAGTATTTAAAGTTTCACTTAAAAATGGCAAAACGGAAATATTAACGCCTGAAAGTGGTGAGCATCAAGTGAGTTTAAGTTCCAATGGGAATTACCTGCTTGACTCTTATTCAAGTCTTGATATTCCAAGGATTACAAAAATAAAAGCAGTGAACAATTCTAAAGAGCGTATTGTTCATACTGGAGATAATCCTTTGAATGATTACCAATTAGGGACTACCGAGTTTATCACTTTAAAGGATCAGAAAGGAATCAATTTATATGGAAGAATTATTAAACCTGCAAATTTCGATCCTTCAAAAAAATATCCCGTTTTAATATATGTCTACGGTGGACCACATGCTCAATTGGTTACAAATTCATGGCTAGGTGGCTCAAACTTATGGATGCAATGGCTGGCAGCTGAGGAGGATTATATTGTGTTTACCTTAGACAACCATGGCTCTGAATCTCGTGGATTTGATTTTGAAAGTATTATTCATAGGCACGTAGGAGACCTAGAAATGGAAGACCAATTAATTGGTGTTAACTATTTAAAATCGTTACCATTTGTGGATGGCAATAGATTAGCTATCCACGGCTGGAGTTATGGTGGATTTATGACAAATTCTCTTATGCTTCGTCATCCGGGTGTTTTTACAACAGCTGTTGCTGGAGGACCTGTAACCGATTGGAAGTTTTATGAAATTATGTATGGCGAACGATATATGGACCGATGGCAAGAAAATGAAGACGGTTTCAAAACCTCACAATTACATAATTATGTCAATAATCTTGACGGTAAACTCATGGAAATTATTGGAAGTATAGATCCTGTCGTGGTACCTCAGCACACTATGACCTTATTGGATGCTTTTATTAAAAACAAAAAACAAATTGATTTTTTTATATATCCTATGCATCCGCACAATGTAAGAGGTACTGATAGAGCACATTTGATGCGGAAAGTATTAGATTATGTTATTGAAAACAATAAATAATTTTTTTTACAAATTATATTTATCAAGAGAATAAAAATAGTTTCGTATTGAAGACTAATGATGGGCTCTATAGAGTATTTCATAATCTTCTTTGGTATCTATATCTAAAATTAAATCCTCTCCATTAACGAATAGTATACTATCGGGATACTTTTGTAATAAGTTTTTCGCACCCTTATCGTCATTTAATTTCAGTAATTCTTCAAAAAATGAATTATTAAAAATAGCCGGAACCCCTAATTTTTTATTTTGATATAAAGTACAAATTATTTTATTCGGGTAAAGCTCATGTGTTTCAATCATTTGATTTAAAAAGTCAGCATCAATAAGCGGTTGATCCGCTAACATTATAAGAACACTATCAATATGTGGCAAAGACTTTTTAATGTAATCTATCCCAAAAGATATAGTGCTTCCCAGTCCATTTTGCCAATTTTGATGACATAAAATAGTGATATTCTTATCTTCAATTTGAGATTTAATTTTTGAATAGTTTGCCCCTAAAACCACAAGATTTTGTGAATTGACTTTACTTACAGTGTTGATTGAATGTTGCAGCAGGTTCGTATCTTTCCATTTAAGTAATTGCTTCGAAACACCCATTCTTGAGGAATTACCTGCTGCAAGTATTAAGACTGCTAATTTTGACAACGAAAAATTTTTGTTTATACGTGAATTCTGCCTGATTTCTCTTTTAAAAACATTGGCACTTGGTTTCTAATCACTGATAAAATTTCTGCAACAATAGAAATAGCTATTTCCTGTGGTGTCTCAGCTCCAATATTTAATCCAGCGGGTCCATGAATATTTTCAATGAAATATTCTTCTGCATCTGGACAATATTCTAAAAATTGAGATAATAATTTTTCTCGTCGTTTAGTTGGCCCTAACATTCCTAAATATGCAGGTTTTGTATTTTTTAATTCCAATAAATATTTTAAATCATTAGAGAAATTATGCGACATTAATACGATGGCTGTTTGATCATCAATTAATTGAAGCTCTAGGTCATCAGGAGATACCGAATAAAAACCCGTAGCACCAGGAAAATCGTAAATTGTTTTGGATTCTAAAGGTCCTGAAATCACGGTTACCTCCCAACCATTATAATGTGCCAATTTACATAATTGAACGGCATCATGTTCTGCTCCAAAAATCATTAACTTAAAACATGGTTTTAAGGTTTCTTTAAAAAAAGTAACTGTATTATTTTCCTTTAGCTTTTTTGATAAAGGATAACCATCTTTATTAAAATACACCATAGAACCTATAACATCTGAATCGCCTATCTGTTTTGTAAAATAAGACTTAATAAGAAATGATTTTCTATTCTTTAAAACTTCTTGAAAATGTGACAAAAATTTTGGGTCTGGAAGAAAAGGTTCAATTAAAATATACAGAATACCCTCACAGCCTAAACGATATCTACCATCATAAGTCATCATTTTAGCTATTCCTGATTTAAAAACAGTATCAGATTGCCGAAGAATATCTTTTTCTACACAACCACCACTAACGGCACCAATCATTTTTCCATTTTCAAGAATAAGCATTCTTACTCCTGGTTTTCTATAAGAAGAACCTTCTAAATGAACAACCGTAGCTAAAACAGATTTTAGCCCCTGTTTTTTAGCTAACAGATAATTTTCAACAATGGTTTTAAATTCATGCGTCATAAAATCAATAGGTAACTAACATCTAACCAAGTGGCATTTTTGCTTTAATTTGATTTACAAAAGGTTGTTTTGATAAACGCTGACCAGTTGCTTTGTATAAAGCATTTGCCAAAGCCCCTACAGCAGGTGGAAGACCGGGTTCACCCAATCCAGTTGGTGCAATTTCGTTTTTAATAAAGAACACTTCAATATCTTCTGGTGCTTGCGAATGTCGCATCAATTGGTATTTATCAAAATTATTTTCATTAACTGATCCATTGTTAAAGGTCAATTGACTATACATCGCATGTCCAATACCATCAACAACACCACCTTCTACCATATTTTTAGCAGCATCATGGTTCACTACAATGCCGCAATCCACAGCACACCAAACTTTTTTGATTTTTGGAAGACCATTTACCAAAACCATATCTACAACTTCGGCAACATAGGATGAATGGCAAAAATAGGCAGCTACACCGCGGTAAACGCCACTTTTTGTTTCTCCCCAATTGGATTTTTCTTTAACTAATTTCAAAACACCAGCATAACGGTCGGCATCATAGTCATATTTTTCACCAACCGGATTGTTTTTGGCTCGATCAAAAAGTTCCAATCTAAAATCTATAGGATCCTTTCCTGCCAATTCAGCAACTTCATCTAGAAAAGATTGCTCTGCACCTGCAGTAAAATGAGATTCAGGAGCTCGCCATGCACCAGTAGTTACATTGGTTTTAGCTGCAATTTTTGCTGCTGAATAATTTTCAACTGTACCGGCTGGAAATCGATTTGGAAACACCGGTCCTTCTGGCAATCCCGATCCTTTTATTGAAAATGCAATTAAATTATTGTTTTCATCCAAACCAGCTTTATAATGAGAAAGATAAGTAGGTCTATAAGTACCTTGCGTCATATCATCTTCTCTTGTATAAATTAGTTTAACAGGAGCCCCTATTTTTTTAGAAATGGCTGCTGCTTCCAAACCAAAATGCACATATAGTCTTCT
>JAHENA010000109.1 GCA_024643405.1 Flavobacteriales bacterium
CTATAGGACCTGTATTAATCCCTATTCGAATTTCAAAATGAGTAATGTCCTTTTCCTTGTGCTGCTTGGATTCTTCAATAAATTGTGCTATTTCAAAAGCTGCCAAAATCATTTTAAAAGGATGGTCGTTCGTTTGAAAAGGCAAACCACCGGCAGCCATATACGCATCCCCTATGGTTTTAATTTTTTCCATACCGTATTTTTCCATTATTTCATCAAACTTTGAGAAATAGTAATCTACACTATTCACTAATTCTTCCGGAGATAAATTTTTGGCAAATTCTGTAAACCCTTTAAAATCGGAAAATAAAACCGTTACTGAATCAAATTTCTTGGCTTGAACTTTGCCATTTTGTTTTAACTCTAGAGCCGTTTCCTCAGGCAGAATGTTATGCAATAAACTATCTGACCTGTTTTTTTCTTCTTCAATAATGCGATTGGTTTGTTTAATAAAATTGTAACGTCTATACAGCCCTAATGCTAATAGAAACACTAAAAAAATTGCAATGGCTGAGGCATAAATAATATCTTGCTGTTTCTTTTCTTTGAGTTGCTGTATTTGCGACTCTTTTTCTAAAAGGCCAATTTGATCCTCTTTCTTTTCTAAATCAAAATCAAATTGAAGCCCACGTATTTTATCATCTGTAGCCAGGTTAAATAAAGAGTCCTTTTGAGCTATAAAAAGTTCATTATACTTATAGGCATTTCTATAATCTTTATTCTGAGCATAGACCTTTGATAAACCTTGATAGATATCCCTTAGCTCATCATTGGCTTCGATTTCTTTTGCAAGCCTTTCTGCCTCGCTAAAAGATTTTAGGGCCTTTCCAAAATTATCCTGTATATAAACCTCTCCTAGACCATCCAAAGCCTGAACCATCTGAAGTTGTTGATTATTTAATTTTGCTGTCTCATATGCTTCATTAAGGTATTTAATGGCGTTTTGTTTGTCATTCTTATTTAAAAAAACCTTACTTAATTTAATAAGGTTATCTGCTCTTAAGGTAATAATCTGATTACTTGTTAATGCTTCCTGATAATAATTTAAGGCTTCATCATAAAGACCCTTTTCAAAATAAACTTCTCCAACCCCCATTAAATAACTATTAGTAAGTTGGGGATCATTTAAATCATTACGGTAATCATTAAATTTATTATAATACTCCAAAGCCTTATCATAATTTTTCATCTCAGCATATAAGCCTCCAATATTTAATAGTGCTGAAGATATTCTCAGTGGATCCTTTAATTTTTCTGAAATGTTTAAAGAACGTAAATAATAATCAAGAGCCTTGACATTACTGCCTTGGCTGTAATATATTGCACCTAAATTCATAACCAAATTGGCAATCCCAATAGTATCATGTATAGATTCAAACTGCTTTAAAGATTGTGTCCAGGAATCGAGTACATTTAAATAATCACTTTGGTAATATTGAACAAGACCTATGTTTTTTAAAGAATAGGCCATCCCCTTTTTATAATTTAATTGAGTTGCTAAATCATTAGCTTTTCTGGCATATTCTAAAGATTGTTTAATGTCTTCAGTATTTAAAACCTCTTTGCTAAGTTCATTTAAGGTAACCACCATAGAGGTGTCTTTAACGCCTGTTTCAACAATTCTCTTTAAACTATCAATTTTAGTGTTTTGAGCAAACACATGACTTGATAACATTAAAATAAATGCAACTATAATTAAAGATACCTGACGGTGCGTATTCATGAAAAATTATTCTTTTAATATATTATACGTTCGAACATCTGTACTACTAGTAATCCTAACAATATAAAGACCTGGTGGTAAACCAGACATGAAAATTTCCTTTGTTGAATAAGGCTGGGTAAAAGTACCAGCGTTAATCACCACAAAACCATACATGTTTAAAACCAGAACAGATACGTTAGTTTCAACAACATTTTGTTTGATATACAAGGTGGTTCCCACTGGGTTTGGATAAACAGAATAGGCGCCATCAAGTTTAGCATCACATTTTCCGCTTCCCACGGTTGAAGCAGAAGATACGGAACTTTTATGCGTTCCGTCATAGGTTGTTAAACTCCAAACTAATTGATTTCCATCAAACTTAATTTCAAACGTTCCACTTCCTGGCATAAAAACAGTTGGTAATTTTCCACTATAAGAAGTCCCTGTTAATTTATTCTCTTCTCCTTCGTTTACATAAACCGGGTAATCATTATCATTTTCATATCTGTAAACAACCGTATATTTAAAATTACCTACAGCATTTGGGTTATAGCTAACACAATCTGCATAAGTGCGTATTTTTTTAGAATCATCCAAAGGATTTACAAATAAATGAGTCTCATTAGGCACCAAAATATAATTTTCTGGATCTGTTATTTTAACATAATATACCCCAGGTAGCGCTGTGTCAAAATATTCCAAGCCTTTATCATCTACAAAGTAATAAGGAATCCCATCAGGAAAAACTGTGGTCTTGCTGTCATCATATGCAAATACTCCAAATACAAATGAAAGATTTACTGATTCTCCTTGACCAACAATTATATTTGAAGGCGATATAGAAACACTTAAATCAGCAGGTATAATTCTTAAGATATTATGATTAGAGCCATAACTATTAATTACATAATTTTGAGTTCCTTCGATCATTATATTGTAATCACCCACACTTAATTTATCCCCTACGGCATAATAAACACCATCCTTTTCAAAAGAATATTTAACACCGTCTGGGTAGACCACTAATTCAGTTTCATCATATGCAAAACCACCAAAGTCTGTCACTAAATTATTCACATTAAAACTACCGTAAGCCGTTTCATAATATTCTGTTTCAGGATGCAGTTCCTTCGGATTAATAGTTAATGTCCCATGGTTCTCTGAATAAGCCACCTCATAATTTTCAGAATCTGTAACTTGAATAGTATATGCTCCAATTGACTTCACATCACTAATAGTAAAGGCAACATCGTTCTCATCAATAAATAAATAAGGAATTGTGCCACCAAAAATAGATTCGACTGATTCATCAAAAGCAAATCCAGAAATTTCAGTATGTATAGCGTTACTAATATTATCACCATACTCTAGGTCTAAAGTTCCTGTTTCAACATCTAAGATTGCTTTGGAGATAATTAGTTTACCTCTGTCGGGATTATTTTCAATAATATAATTATCGGCATCAACATCCTCAATAAAAATATCATATTCACCAATTCCCATTTTTAAAGTACCATGAATTGTATACTTTTCTGCATCACCTGCTTTCATAAAATAATAAGGAATCTCGCCGTTGGCATTTTTTAAAACATCCTGATTTTCGACATCTGGATAGGCAAAACTTCCAAAATTAGGAACTATTACCGGAGTTTCTCCATATTTAACAGAAACTGGATTAGGATTAAATGTTAAAGTTGCTGGTGTAATTGTTAGCACTCCATGCGTATCATCATGTGTATTATTTATGAAATAGTTCTTAGGATTTCTGATTTTTATCTCATAATCTCCCAGTTCTTTAAGTTCTGAGCCTTCATATTCCACACCGTCTTTAACAAAATAGAATGGCACACCCTCTGGGAAAACTATATCTGCAGATTCTTGAAATTCACCTTCAAATGCCCATCCATCAAAAGTGGTCAATCCTAGCAGGTGAGCTTCAGTTATTGTTTCACCATATGGAATCGTAATATTTTCTGTACTAACATTTAAATCCCTTGGATTAATAAGGATCCGACCTACACCATAGCTAATATTAAAGTTAGCAGACATTTCATTTAAAAACGCCCCAGGATATATATAATGTCTGTCCTCTTCAGAACCTGTTACATCAATACCCGTTAGCATATTTAACGCATAAATCTCAGAAATAGCGCGCCCATCATCTGATCCATCTTCAGGTGGTGCATCTTCAGCATCAACAATTGTAAATACTTCTGCATAATCTTTAAATGGTCTCTCAGGATCATCACCGTTTACTATGGCCTGGAACTTGTTCACAATGGCTTGAAACTTGTTTTCTATTCCCAATTCTACGTCTCCCGAAAATAAATCTTCTGCATTTACTATGGCTTGAAACTTGTTTACAATTGCCTGGAATTTACTAGTGGTTCCGTCATCGAAATTCTGACGAGCAGAAATATAATTTGTGAGATTTTCATTATCTAAGTTTACTATATTCATACCATTAACTATGGCTTGAAATTTATTTTGAATAGTGCGTTCAGAGGCACTCCAGCTACCACCGTTTAAAAAACTTAAATCATATTCATTAACAATTGCCTGGAATTTATTGACAATGGCTTGAAACTTATTAGGTATCCCGTCTTTAAAGTCATTAGCATGCGTTTCATCCAGAAGTAATCTAAAACTTGCTTCATTAGAAATTCCTGTTGGATCAAAATCATAATTAAATGAAACATCTATGGGATCACCATAAGTATAAACAACATCAGGAGGTGTAATGGTTAAATCCTTTTTAGTAATGGTTAAATACCCAATTTTACCAATTTCTGGATTAGAGTCTATATAACCAGAAATAAAATTCACCTGATATTTATCTAATAATTCTTGTGATAAAGGTTCCGCAAATGATGGTGTGATGACATAATCAAAAACAATTGGATAACCACCTTCTGCAAGTTTAACGTCTGCACCAGAATTTAATTTGATTTCTGGAAATCCTAAAGACGCCATAATTTCAGCATATGTAAGGGTTGTATCAATCTCTTCTGGTGGTAACCCCTGAACAAAATAAGATAAACTAATATCTTGCCCGTATTCAAAAACCGCGTTATTAGGAACAATATTAATCGCATACTTACCATCTGGTAAAATTTTAACCGGATCAGAAAAACCACCATTACCTTCAGTTCCTGGCTTTGGTTGGGTATAAATAGTTACATCCGGATTTCCAGTAAATGCTGGAATGGTTGCAATAATTTCCGTATCTGACACCACCTGAATATTGGTAAGCTGTTTACCATCAAAATAAACTTTCGCCGGATAAGGTTCTGAATTTTGAGCAGGAAAAAACTCTCCAATGATAGATACTGAAATAGGTTCTGCACTCACGTTTCCACTTAAAATAGTTAATGACTTTATTTTTGCAGTTTGTGATGCAAGACTCTTAAAGGCATTCAAAGTATTGATAAATTGTCCATTCGAGCCATCACGAGCTGTAAAATTAACCCCTGTATTTTTGAATTTAGCTAATGTTTGATCTGAAGTAAACGTGGTTGACCCTAAACCATCGGGATACCAATACGGTAAAGCAGACCTTAATAAAGCCATAGCTGCTGCTGCATGAGGTGCAGCCGCCGAAGTGCCATAAAAATTGAGTTTATCATCTTTATCACAAGTATCACAGGTTGCTAATTGTCCAATAGTAGTAGAAGCAGTATTACCACCATCAGGAGCGTACATATCAATTTGAAGGTTCGTTCCATCTTTTAATAAACCTCCAAAACTCGAAAATGATTCAGATATAGGATTTGACGCATTGCGGTAATCTACCGCACCAACGGTAATAGATTCTGGGGTCATGGCATGTCCACTAACAGTTGGCACCCCATTGCCAAAATACTCTGGAAATTTAAGACCATTAGGGGTGTTATCCTCAGCTGATGTTCTGAAGGCAATATATCTAAACGGAACATTAGTAGAACCTGTTGCATTAGTAATTAAAATATTGGCATCGCCAGTTCCTGTAGACTTAAAAACAATTATTTCGGTAGGATCACCATTAACGTTAACACGATTATTACCAACCAATAATCGTCCTGAATTATCGACCACATAAATATCTATATCGTTGTTAGCTCCCACCTGATTTTGTTGTGAAGCAGCATATTCTTTCCATTGTAATACTATTAAATAAGTACCCGGAACCACACTTATTTTCTGAAGATAATCTTGAGATCCATCTGGATTAGTTCCAAACACATGTGCTCTTGTGGGACTTCCAGATGCAATAAAATTAGTTACTGGTAAACTTGAAGAGCTATTAAAATTAGCCTGATAGCCTTTATTCGCTAAATTTCCAGCAGAGGTATAATGAAATTTTCCTGGTTGACTTACGTATGATTGTATCTCTTCAGAAATTCGACCAATGCCAAAAAACGGCTCAGTAATAAAAGTAATATCGTCAACAATGATATCACACCCCACCTCTTCTAAGGCTTTAAAACCGACTTCAAATTGTCGCGGAGAAGACGTAGCCGTATGAAAAGCCATAGATGCACCAGGGGCTACATCATGAATAATTTGCATCATTGCTCTTCCCTCATCTGATGATTTATATAAATTATCTTTTAAGACTTCTACCGTTTCCGGCAATTCACCATTTGAGATATCTAAGGCAGCATAACCAGGCACACCAAGAGCCATATCATAACTGTCTGACAAAACACCTACTTTCATTCCAGAACCATCAACAGGAACAATATTACCATCGCTTTTTATCAATCGAAATGATTCACGTACCGTGTTTGATACTTGCGCGGCGTCACCTTGTGTAACTACGCCGCCAGAATTGTTATAGGCCGGATATACGGGTCGAGCAAAGTTGATAATATTCGCGTAGTTATTTAAAATACACAGGTCTTGAGGTTTAAAATAAACATCAATCGCTGCTAAATTAGCATACTCTGAAATATCAAGTAAAAAATCGGAAACCGGTATATTAAACGGAGCACCTTGTAATAAGGTAAGAACATTTTGCATTTCTCCATCCTTAGGAACAATTTCTACAAGAACCTTACCTGCAGCAATTTGAAAAATTAATGCTGAAGGCGTATCTCCTGCAACGTTATCGCACAGTGAAGATAACTCTTGCCCAATAATATCATAAGACTTACCATTATTCCCAATCACCGGAAAAATAAAACCATCATTTGCTGAGCATTTTGCAGAATTGGCATTGGCATAAACAGTATGGGTATTGCCGTTACTAATAATGGTCCATTCTACATAATCATGCGGACCAAATTCTTTGGTAAATACCTTATTAACTGTTCCCGGCTTAAATCTATTTAAGCCTTTAGATATTTTTTTTCCATTATTTGTTTTTATAATACTTCCAGTTTCATCAATAATCACCTCTTTATTGGTTGGATTATAATAACTAAAAGTGGCCTGATAAAGCCCGTTACTTAAATCTTTAACACAATACAATACGGGCTCAATGTCCTTATTTTTTTGAGCAAAGGAGGGCAGGGACATAAAAAAAAGAACTAAAATAACGAACAAGAATTGGTAATTAATGCGGTTGGTTTTCATAATGAGGGAATTAATGTCAAAAAAAAAATGAAAATCACTAAAGTAACATGTCTTATTACATAAGTAACAAAACAGAAAAAACACATCAAAAGAATCTTAAATGATAACCCCCTTGAGTCGCTATTAAAAAAATCGAGGAAATCAAATGTATATTTTTTTTGTGGGATAAAAAAATATTGTTTTTCAATTATTTAACATTCAATAATCAAAAACAGCGTGAAAAAATTGATTTATTTTCTCGTGGATTTTAATAAAAAAACACCCTTTTAAAATGGCTTAGACCTTCAAGTCAACATCTATTTATAAGGTTAAATTGATGCTTTAATCATTTCACAAAAAGATTAATATCATCAAACTTGATATATGTCATATTTTTTCTAATTAAATAGCAATAAATTTATCAATTATATAATTTGAAGTTAATATCAACCCTTAATATTATCAATATGGCAAAAGTTCAAGGCGCTATAGCAGTTAATACAGAAGTTTGTAAAGGTTGTGAGGTTTGCATACCTGTTTGTGCTGAAGATGTAATTGGGATGTCTGAGAATGTCAACCGCAAAGGTTATCATTACGCCTATATGAAAAACCCCGAAGCCTGCACAGGCTGCACCAATTGTGGCATTGTTTGTCCAGACAGAGCGATAGCAGTGTATCGAGTTAAAGTATCTGCTT
>JAHENA010000110.1 GCA_024643405.1 Flavobacteriales bacterium
TTATTAGAAAAGGATTAGAACTTCTTTTCTCAGCATCATCAAACATACAAATTGTAGCTAGTTTAGATGATGGAGAAGCCATCATTGATTTTGTTAAAAAAAATCCAGTTGATATTATTTTGACTGAAATTGATTTGCCAAAGCTAAATGGTTTGACCGTTTTAAGAATTTTGAAAAACGACTTTCCTGACATTAAAACCATCATTTTTAGCGGACAACCTGAAGAGGTTTATGCTATCAATTCGATTAAAGCGGGAGCTTCAGGTTATATTTCTAAAACGGTAAATATTATTACAATAAATGAGGCCATTTTAAAAGTAAATGATGGTGGCACTTATTTAAGTGATGAGATTAGTAAACAACTAAAACTTGGCAAACGCGTTAACAAAACAGGTTCTTATTACAAAAAACTGTCAACGAGAGAATCTGAAGTTTTAAAATTGTTATGTGTAGGCAAGAAAAACAAAGAAGTAGCTAAAGAGCTTAATGTGAATGAAAAAACCATAAGCACATACAAGGCTCGATTAATGCGAAAATTAAAAGTAACTAATTTAGTTGATTTGGTTAATCAAGCCAAAGTAACAGAATTATAGAGCTCTATTCAGTTTTCTAGATAAAAGCATTTTTAAACCAGAGTAATCCTTGACCTCTTCAAGAATACTCTTATTTACTTGTGCCTTGTTTTCAATTGTTTTTTGCTGAAATTCTTTCACCTTTTGATCTATTAAAAAGCATCTTAAACTAAGAATGGTTTCACTTACAAGTTGAGCAATACTGTGTGATTTTCCTTTTGGAAAAATATGCATACGCTCCCAATCATCTAAGTTGTAGCGTTCATCTTCCATTAAAATGGTTGTGATTTCATTTGCCATTTCAATGTCTACTGTATTTATAAAATTCTTTAATTGAAAGTCTGGATTTTGATTAAGTGTATCAATTATAGTATAATACAAAGATTTAAATTGAGTGTTAGAAAATTCCATTTCATCTTCTTGTAAGTCTAAAAAAACTTTCTCAAAAACTTTAGCAGTATTAATTACCGGTTCTAAAACTAATTGGCCTTTATCATTTTCTTTTAAGGCGAGATCTTCAAAATCTTCTGTTTTATTTCCGTAAAGCAATAAGACTTCAATTATTTTACGTTCTAACACATATTGAACATCCACCTTTTGAACGGGAGGCTGATGCTTTATAACCTCAAATGCCCTCTGCTCGGTTTTAAATTGTTTATTACTTTCTTGAAAATCCTTTTTATCAATTTGAGCTAAGGTACTAAATAACACCTCTTCACTAATATCCATGATTTTTGAACACTCCTGGATATATATTTCCTTCTTAATTCTGTCCGGAATTTTAGCTATACTGTTTACAATATCTCTAATAGTTTCAGCCTTTTTAATAGGATCATGCTTTGATTCTTCATACAAAACAGAAGCCTTAAACTGAATGAAATCCTTTGCGTTTTCAATCAAATAAACAGATAACTCTTCAAGAGTGTTTTGTTTAGCAAAGCTATCCGGGTCTTCACCTTCCGGAAAGGTACATACTTTTACGTTCATCCCTTGCTCCAAAATAAGGTCAATACCTCTTAAAGAAGCTCGCAATCCCGCTGCATCTCCATCAAATAATACCGTAATATTTTTTGTTAAACGATTTATCAACCTGATTTGTTCTGATGTTAACGCAGTTCCTGAAGATGATACCACATTCTTAATACCTGTTTGATGAAACTGAATCACATCAGTATACCCTTCAACCAAATAGCAATTATCTTCTTTAGCAATGCTTTGTTTGGCATGATAAATACCATACAACACATTACTTTTATGATAAATAATACTTTCCGGTGAATTGACATATTTGGCCGCTTTTTTATCTGCAATCAAAATTCGACCTCCAAAGCCCAAAACACGACCGCTCATACTTTTAATAGGGAACATGACGCGGCCTTTAAACCTATCAAACCGTTTCTCCTCTTTTACAATAGTAAGGCCTGTTTTCTCTAAAAAATCGAGTTTATACCCTTGTTTCAGGGCTTCATCAGTAAAGGCTTGCCATTCATCCAACGAATATCCCAAATCAAACTTTTTAATCGTTTCTTCAGTAAAACCGCGTTCTTTAAAATACCCAAGACCAATAGATTTTCCCTGATCTGTTTTGTGAAGTATATTCTGAAAATACTTATTTGCAAATTCGCTAACCAGATACAAACTTTCGCGCTCATCTTGTTGTTCCTTCTGTTCATTAGTCTGTTCCGTTTCTTCAATTTCAATATTATATTTTTTAGCTAAATATTTGATTGCCTCAGGATAGGTAAAATGCTCATGCTCCATTAAAAACGCCACTACATTACCTCCTTTTCCACTACTAAAGTCTTTCCAGATTTGTTTAACAGGAGACACCATAAAACTGGGAGAACGTTCATCACTAAACGGGCTCAAACCTTTAAAGTTGCTGCCCGCTTTTTTTAATTGAACAAAATCACCAATCACCTCCTCTACTCTGGAAGTTTCAAATACTAAATCTATGGTAGACGGTGAAATCAAATCAAGAAATTATTTATGATAATATTTATTAAAACTAAGTATGTAAATGTAACATATTCCATTCAAAGTTACCAATTAAGACTTTTGCATTATCAAAAAAAATAAACGACCTTACATGTGCATATAACGAACACAAACTATGTTTCAAAATTCAAAACTATTATTATTTCAATTGATTTTAATCATATTCGCTTCTCTATTCAACTGTAAAGAAAACTCAAGAAATACCAATAGCATCCATGAAAATAATCCAGCCTGGATGTTTCCTGAGTTTGTAAAAGTAGATAGCATCAACCCTATCTTAAATCCTTCTTCAGACTTAAGTTTTATTGACCCAATTACAGAAAAATCAGTAAATTGGGAAGAACGAAATGTTCTTAACCCAACAGCTGTTGTTAAAGACAATAAGGTTTATTTAATGTATAGATCCCAAGATTTAAATGGAACCTCACGGATTGGGATGGCACTAAGTGACGATGGATTGCATTTTACAAAAATGCCAACACCTGTATTATTTCCAGATAATGATGAAATGAAACTTTATGAGTGGAATTACAAAAAAAATGACACTGAGCAAGAAAATTCAGAATCATGCTACTTTTGTTATTTTGACGGTGTAGAAGATCCCAGAATAGTTGAAAGTAATAATGGTGAATACATTATGACCTATACGTCTTATGATGGAAAAACTGCCAGACTTAGTATAGCCTCTTCAAAAGATTTAAAAACCTGGAAAAAACATGGCTTGGTCTTTAATAACGATAAATACAGAGATATGTGGTCAAAATCTGGGGCTATTATTAGTGAATTAAAAGACAATAAAATCATTGCTAAGGAAATAAATGGTAAATATTGGATGTATTTTGGTGACACCAATCTTTATATGGCTACCTCAACCGATTTGATTCATTGGAATATTGCTGAAAATGAGGAATCAGGAAAACCAATTTCAGTACTGCACCCAAGAATGGGATATTATGACAGCCGTTTAGTAGAACCTGGCCCATATGCCATTTATAAAAATGAAGGTGTGTTACTGATTTATAATGGCAGTAATGCATCTAATTTCAACGACCCTTCCTTACCTAAATTTACCTATGCCGCAGGACAAGCTCTCTTTGATAACAAAAACCCTTTTAAGTTGATTGACAGAACAGAAAGCTTCTTTATACATCCGGATAAGGATTATGAAAAAATTGGAGAAGTTAATGAAGTTTGTTTTGTAGAAGGATTAGTTTTCTTTAAAAATAAATGGTTTTTATATTATGGAACGGCTGATTCTAAAATTGCGGTAGCTGTCTCAAATAAATAAAAAAAAGTTCTTTCACTTTTAAGTCCTTTTTTAATAAATTTAAAGAAACAAACTCATTGACATTAATACTATACTATGCAAATCATTGAATCCCAAAAAATATATGATGTGATTATCGTTGGATCAGGAGCCGGAGGTGGCATGGCTACTAAGGTACTGGCAGATGCTGGTCTTAAAGTAGCCGTCATGGAAGCAGGACCCTTTTTTGATCCAGCAAATCCAGAACAGCGCACCCAGTTAAAATGGCCCTATGAATCGCCAAGACGTGGTGCTGGAACGCAACGCGACTTTGGCGAATTTGACATGGCATATGGCGGATGGAACATTGAAGGTGAGCCATATAACAATATAGGGGACACAAAATTTGACTGGTTTCGCTCCAGAATGTTAGGTGGTCGTACCAATCACTGGGGACGTATTTCACTGCGTTTTGGTCCTAATGATTTTAAAGCTAAGGACCGCGACGGCTTGGGAGAAAACTGGCCTATTGGTTATGACGATGTTAAACCATACTATGATAAGGTTGATAAACTTATAGGTATTTTTGGCAGTAATGAAAAGCGAGTCAATGATCCAGACGGTTTCTTTTTACCAGCACCAAAACCTCGTCTTCATGAATTGTATTATATAAAAGGTGCTAAAAAATCGAATGTTGATGTTATTCCATCTAGATTATCCATATTAACAAAAAGAATTAATAATGACCGAGGTGTTTGCTTTTTCTGCGGACAATGTAATAGGAGTTGTTCTGTTTATGCAGATTTCTCTTCTGGTTCTTGTTTAATTTTTCCTGCACAAAAAAATGGAGGGCAAGTAGATTTATATGTCAATAGTATGGTGAGCGAAGTGACAATTGATGATAATGGTAAAGCCAATGGGGTTAAATACATCAACAAGGAAGATCGTCAACTCTATAAAATTAAAGGTAAAATTGTAGTATTAGCTGCTTCTGCCTGTAGTTCCGCCAGAATTTTACTCAACTCAAAAAGTGAAAAATTTCCAAACGGTCTTGGCAATAGCAGTGGACTTATCGGAAAATATCTACATGATTCCACCGGAACAGATAGAGCTGTTTTTGTGCCAGAACTCATGAACAGAAAACGATACAATGAAGATGGTGTTGGTGGATTACATGTGTATTCTCCTTGGTGGTTAGATAACAAAAAACTAGATTTCCCCAGAGGGTATCACATTGAGATTTGGGGTGGCATGGGTATGCCTGGTTACGGCACGGGATTTGACGCTAATGGCTTAAACAAATATTTAGGATTAACGGTTGGTGGTTATGGTAATGGCCTTCGTGAAGATGTGAAAAAATTCTACGGATCCGTTATAGGCATGTCCGGACGCGGAGAATCTATAGCCAGAAAAGAAAACTATTGTGAAATTGACCCTACTACGGTTGATGAATTTGGAATTCCGGTACTACGATTTAACTATCAATGGTCGGATTTTGAACGTAAACAAGCCAAACATATGCATGAAACCTTTGAAGAAATAGGTCATAATATGGGTGGTGTTGTATTAGGAGATGCTCCCGGAAAAGATCAAAATTATGGACTATTAAATCCTGGAAGAATTATACATGAAGTGGGAACAACCAGAATGGGTAGCGACCCTAAAACCTCAGTAGTCAATGAATTTGAACGCCTGCATGATGTTGAAAATGTGTTTGTAGTTGATGCTGGACCATTTGTTTCACAGGCCGACAAAAACCCGACTTGGACCATTTTGGCATTGGCTTGGAGAACCTCTGATTATATTATTGAAGAATTAAAAAAACAAAATTTATAAGCCATGGATAGAAGAGACAGTTTAAAATCTATGATCTTAGGCTCAATGGCCGTTGGACTGACTTTAGAGAGCTGCGTTAACACTACTGCTCCAGAAATAATCGAAGAAAAAATCTGGAAATACACCTATGGCAGAACACCTAAAGAAGCAGTGTTTGATCAAGAACTTATGCTGGAACAATTTTTTGAAGAGAGCGAGCTTCAAACGATAAAGACTTTAGCTAATATCATTTTACCCCCTAATGAGCATGGCACTGTTGAGCAGGCAGGAGTGGTTGATTTTATTGAGTTTATGGTAAAAGACGTTCCTGAATTTCAGGTTAAAATTCGTGGTGGATTGATGTGGTTAAACAACACCTGTAATTCTAAATTCAATACCTCATTTGTTAATTGCACGGAAGCACAGCAAAAAGAAATTCTCGATAGCATTGCCTTTCCTGTTATGGAAGTAGATGAACAGGTACAGGAAATACAGTTTTTTTCACTTATGCGAAACTTAGTCCTTACAGGATATTTTACTTCTGAAGTTGGTATTAAAGAATTAGATTACAAAGGAAATATGCCTAATGTTTGGGATGGTGTTCCACAAGAGGTTCTTGATGACCATGGTTTAAGTTATGATGCTGAATGGCTCACCAAATGTATGGACCCTAATAATAGAGATGAAGTTGCTCAATGGGATGACGAAGGGAATTTGATTACTTAAAATACTTTAAATAAAATAAAAAGCCTTCTTAAACAGAAGGCTTTTTATTTCACAAGTTAAGGTCTAATCCATATCAAACCTTAATCCAAGAGAGATATTATTTTGATTTACCGCCTGGTTTTTAAATATTGGTGATAAATCATATTTAGCATAAACACCAACATTTCCCCAAGCTATATATGTACTTATTCCATACATTAAATTATTCGTGTTATACCCTTTTAGTTTCTCTTTTTGTCGATTACCATCCTCTTTATATTTTAATTTTTGCATGGATTGCAATACAAAACCACCATATCCACCAATACCAAATTTAAATTGCTTGTGAGTTGAATAGCGGTAATAGGTGTCTCTTTCCATTTTCTTTGATGGACCAAATTCAAAATGAACCGGAAACACTAAATTAGTCGTTCTAAATTTTGATTTAATAACATTTATAGGAAATTCTTCAAGTGCCACATCACCATCCACTTCATTAAAATAAAGGTTGTTTTTAATGTTTAGTTTATTCCACATAAAAGAAAACCCATATTTAATGCGCACGGCATTACTGTTATTGAATACCCTTGTTTTCCAGGCCCAGCCCAACTCTACAAATCCAGATCCGCCAAATTTATAAGGCGAATCATTTAGGTTTTCTCCTTCAATTATGGCATTGTTAAAACCAATGGCAAAAACCAAATCATCCGTAGTACGCTTATCAAACTTTTTGGGCTTATTTTTCCCATTTATAATAAACCCTCCAAAACTTCCTTCTTCCCCGCCAATACTAATGCCAATTTTAGAATTATCAACATCATCATAATGACTATAATCTGCTTTATTACGTTTTAAAAGTGCTATTTTATTATCGATAATGGCTATTCTGTTTTCAATGTTTAAAGCCCGCTTTTTAGCAACTTCCATTTTTAAAGTTTCTGCTTCTTCACTAGTAATTTCACCTCTTTCTAACTTAAGATTAATAGCCTCAACTTCTGCTTTTAAAAACGTCCGCTCCTCATCTTTAATTCTGTCTTTAACATCTTGTAATGATTGAATTTTGTCCTTGTTCAATGGATCTTGAATAGTGTCTTGTGCCTTGATTATTTGCACATTTAGCAATAATGCTAAAAACACGAAATACTTAGTAATTGTTTGCATAACTGTTCGTTTTTTGATTTAATAAATTATTGATGATATATTTAGTTATTGCGTTGTGCAACAGCTGTCTTTACAAAATTAAAATTAGCTTTTAGTGCTTCAAAAACTTTATCTCGGAAGGTTTTATCTAAATCAGCCTCCACATCTCGAAGAAGTGCTCTGGCATCGACAATTCCTGAATTTTCTCGATATAATTTTTCCCGCGCTATGTCATTTTGAGCTTGCACCAATAAGGCTTCCAAATCGGCATCACTCATAGTCACTTCCTGATCCTTTAATTTTTGAACCTGAGCTATCACTTGTTGGATTTTCTGTTCTTCAAAACTTAAATTTTGTGTTTCTAATTCAACGGGGTTTGCTTCTTCCTCTTGTATCCTGTTTTCTGTTAATGCCACTTCATTTATCACT
>JAHENA010000111.1 GCA_024643405.1 Flavobacteriales bacterium
GTTTTATCATTCATGGACTTAATTTTGATAAGCTTAAATATGGCACCATTTTTACCAGGTCTAGGGTGAACAAAAAACGGATTACCTTTAAAACTAATACTTAAAACAATTATTAAAATAGCTAAAATTGGCGAAAAAACAATTAGTCCAATTAAAGATGCGGCTATATCTAAAAGTCTCTTAATATATTTTTTATACATGCTAATTTTAAAAATTAAAAAAACAAACATACATTTTCATGATTTTAAATCTTAATTTTTTCGTTTAAAAGCTTAAAACTCTATTTAATAAGTACATTATCAAAAATCCACTCTATTCTTTATAATATTATTTGAAATAATTTTTCATTATCTAGTATTTAAATCATAAAAAAAGGTGTTTTTAAGCTATAGTTAAGATATGTTATCTATATATTTATACAAATCATATAAATAATTTATTGTTCACAATTGAATTCACGTTTTAATACTTATCGAAAAGTAAAATTTTAAAATGGATTTAAAATTTATATTAAAAATACAGAAGGTATTAATAAACATACTTGTTATTTGGTAATGCATTAAACATTTATTCTTGTCAAGTTCTTCTATATTATCATTTAAACGATTTTAATTTCATTATAAAGATAAAAACATAACTTGAGAATTTAAATAAATTAAATTTGACAATATTAAAATTTAAAAACCTGACTAATAAAAATATTAATGAAGACAGTAATGATTTTAGGTGGAACCAAAGGGGTTGGTAACGAAATTCTTAAATCCTGTTTAAAAAAAGGTTATAATGTTTCTTTTTGTGGCAGAAAAAATGATGAGGGCAATGAAATTATCCAATTTTTGCAAGAAGAAAACAAGCTTTATTTTCATGAAATTGACTTAAATAGTATCCTTGAGATTGAAAATTTTTACTCTCAAACTATAAAAAAATTTAAAAAAATTGATGCATTAGTTTTATATGCGGGAATAACACCTGTTTCATCTATCATTGAAACTGAAGAGGACATTTACGACAGTGTTTTTAACATTAATCTAAAGGCCTCATTTTTTTTGATAAAGCACGTATTAAAATCCATGATGAAATTTAAAGTAGGTTCAATCATTTTCTTTGGATCCCCTCATATGGATTATGGTCATATTGATAGAGCTTCATATGCACTTACTAAAAGCGCTCTTTATACTCTGTCAAATCATATTGCACATCATTATGCTAAATATGGAATTAGATCAAATTATTTGGTAATGGGTTGGACTAATACTGAAGGAGAACTCCAATTAAGGACAGAAGAAGGAGTAAGTGAAGAAGAATTGAAAAATAAGGCAACCAATATTATTCCTATGGGCCGTATTTTAAATCGTTTGGACCCTGTACCGGCTGTTATGTATTTTATTTCTGACGAATCCGCTATGACAACTGGCTCGTTACTAAGAATCACAGGAGGACATTACATTTAAATTATATGCATTTATGAATCCGTCACTTATTTTTCACCTCAATTCGGAACTTTTAGAGGGACCTGTTTTTGACCACAAGGAAAATCTCCTTTATTTTGTATCTATTTTGGATTACTTGGTCTTTTGTTACAATCCATCTACAAGGGCGATTTTGAGCGTAAAATTAGATTCTCCTGTGAGTTGTATTTTCTTGTTGCATAGGAAAAGAATCGTAGTCGCCTCTAAAAATGGGTTTTTTGAAGTAGATTTCAATACATTGCAAAAGAAATTTTCCTTTCAAATCGATATAGCAAATTCTGTCAGATATAACGATGGAATTAAAGACCCCGAAGGAAGATTTATCATTGGAACGATGGGATTTCCTGAGGTGAAAGATAACATTGGAAAGGTCTTTTCATATTCGGAAGGAAAATCCAAGGTTATAATCAAGGATACTACCATTTCCAATGGTCTTGCATTTTCGCAAGATGGTCTCAGTTTATACTTTATTGATACACCCACCAAGAAAGTGGCCAAATTTGCATATGATATGGAAATCGGAGATGTGTCGTTTGAGTCTTATGTGATAGAGTTTAATGGGGTGGGTAGCCCCGATGGTATGTGCATGGACGATGAGGGTATGTTATGGATTGCAGAATGGGGAGGAGGGTGTGTATCTCGATGGAATCCTAAAAATGGTCGAAAAATGGATGAGCGAAAATTGCCTTGTCCAAATGTGACATCTTGCTGTATTGATAATCACTTAAACCTATATATAACAACGGCAAAGTCTTCCAAAGATGATATGTATGGAGGCGGACTTTTTTATATTGAATTAAATTAAATGTCATTATGAATGAAGTTAGCATTAGTGTCATTGTCCCCATATATAAGATAGAAGCATATCTTTCTAAATGTATTGACAGCATTTTAGACCAATCCTTCACTGACTTTGAACTGATTTTGGTAGACAATGGAAGCCCTGACGATTGTCCTCTGATTTGCGACGAATATGCCAAAAATGACGACCGAATTAAGGTAATACACAAAGAGCACGGAGAACTTTTGAGTGGTAGAAAAGAAGGACTTAGGAATGCCAAGGGGAAGTATGTCGCTTATATTGATGGTGATGATTGGGTCGATAAGTTTTATCTCGACATTTTATTTACACTTGCAGAAGTTAACAATTCTGACCTCGTTGTTACTGGACATTTCAGAGAGTTCGATGGGAAAATTGAAACAGTAAGGCCATCATATACAGGTGTTTTTGAGGAAAATGAAATTAAATATTCCATACTTCCCAAAGCAATGTATAATGGTGTCTTTTGTGAACACGAAATATCTACCTATGTGTGGAGCAAACTGTTTAAAAGGGAGTTGCTCAATGAAATATTATTTGAAGTCCCAGGTGAAATTGTAATGGGAGAAGACGCTGCCATCACTTATACCTATTTGTCAATTTCAAAAAAACTTACAATAAGTAGAATACCACTTTATTATTACAGGCAACGACATGATTCCATCCTAAAATCCATTAAAAAGACAACAATAGAGTTTTACAGATTGGGACTGTTGAAAAATTTTCTAGAAATAAAATTAAGTCCTTTCCTTGATAAGGATAATTTAAATACACAGATACTATATTATCTTTATTCGTTAATCTTGGTAAGATCAGGAGGGTTAATCCATGATGCTTCTGGAAATATTATTTTCAATCCTTTTTTAAAAACAAAAAAGAACTCCAAAGTTATTGTCTACAGTTCAGGTTCTTTTGGGCAGCATATTTTATCATCAAATAGCAAAAGCAATTTTTTTCAAATTGTCAAATGGATAGATATTGATTTCCAAGAACTGAATATTGGCGACAATTTTGTTAGGCCTATTAGCTCCATTTCCAATACTGAGTTTGACTTTTTAATAATTGCGACAATCAATCCATCTGCTTTTAAATCGATCAAGTCAGAATTGGCACTTATAGGAATTGACATCAAAAAGATTGTGCAAATCAATACGGATGAAAAAGAAATCCGTCGACTGATGGGACAATTAGGTTTTAACAACGAATTAAGGTAGTCGTTCTTGATTGGATATTACAGTTCGGACTGAACAAGAATAATCAACGGTAGTATAGCACGGTTACGAATCTAGATTGTTTGGTCTACGGTAAGTAAAAGACCTTTATTAAGTGTATAATTAGGTTTCCAGCCCCAAGAAGCAAGTAAGTCAGGAACCGCTTTTGCTTCCATAATTTCGTTTTCCCGATAGGGCAATTTTCCAAATCGAAGTTCAGTTACGGTATTTCCAGACACATCTTTAAGAGTTTCTAGAAAATAACGTAACGTATAGGATGAGCCTGTGCCCAAATCTGCTCGTGTATAAGGCTTTTGTAAATCAACAGACCGGCTTAAAGCCAATTCAATAGCAGCCACCACATCAGCCACATAGATAAAATCTCTTTTTTGTTCACCAGAGGTCAAGTCTATAAAAGGGGCTCTTGCTTTTATGGCTTTTATCATTTTGCTGACGAATTTAGCATCAGAATCCCCAGGTCCAAAGAGGTGGTGCAATGTAAAGTCTATTACTTTACAAGTGTTGGCTTTATTGGCTATTAGCCTAAGCCATTGGGAACATTGATTTTTGGATAATGCGTAATCTTGCAAATAATTATAACCTTTGCCTTGAGTGATAAAACTACCGATATTAATAAACACTTTCGAATTATATTTTTGGCCAAGTTCTAGCAAATGTGCTGGCAACTCAACATTAACATCAAGTAAACTGGGTACAGATTCACCAGTTCTTCCATATTTAGTTGCGGTATGAACAATTCCAACAGGTCGGTATTGCTCAAAAACTTCGTTTAATGGTTCATCAGTACTACATAGCGTTATCTGTCCAACTCTTAGGCGTTTAAGGTTTTGAGGGTTTCTCACTAAACCAATGATATCATAGGTTTTGGCTAATTGTTGGACTAGGTGATGACCCAAAAAACCATCAGCTCCAGTAATAAAAAGAGGTTGCTTTAGCATATTAAATCAATGTAGAAGGAATTCGTCTATTTGATTTTGGCAAAGTTCTAAGGCATCTTGACCCTCGGAAAAAGCTTTGTACCAAGATACAATTTGTGATGCAGTTTTTTCCATCCCCCACTTAGGTTGCCACCCCAAATCTTGTCTAGCTAGAGAAATATCCAATCGCAACAAACCCGCTTCATGAAAAGTGTCATTGCCTTCAATTCTATATGAAGCTGACTCACCCCATACCTTGCAAACTGTATCAATAAGGGATTCAACCGATCTAACGTTGTCATCGTCGGGGCCAAAATTATAACTCGATGCCAATTTCTTGTTCATTGACAATTGCCAAATGAGATGCAAGTATCCGCCTAGACAATCAAGAACATGTTGCCAAGGTCTCACAGCTTTTGGACTTCTTATCGCTACTTGCTCTCCAGACTGTATAGACCTAATGAAATCGGGAACCAACCTATTGGCCGACCAATCTCCGCCACCAATTACATTTCCAGCCCTTGCCGTAGCCAAAACGGTATGGGAATCGGCAAAAAAGGAATCGCGATAAGCTTGGGTCACCAATTCGGAACATGCTTTACTATTGGAATAAGGATCATGCCCCCCCAAAGAATCTGTTTCACGATATCCCCAAAGCCATTCGTTGTTTTTGTAAACTTTATCCGTGGTGATATTAAGACAAACAGCTAAATTGGGTAATTGACGAATCGTTTCAAGTAAATTAACCGTTCCCATCACATTTGTTCCGTAAGTATATACAGGGTTTTTATATGATTCGATAACCAGTGGTTGAGCTGCCATATGGATTACTATATCGGGATTAGCATTTTTCATTGCATCTTGTAAAGCAGAAAAATCTTGTATATCTCCTATATGGGAGCACATCTTTTTATCCAAACCAGCATAATCGAATAAGTTTTGTTTTTCATTAGGAGAAAGTGCATAACCCGTTACTTCTGCTCCAAGGGTTTGAAGCAAAAGAGTCATCCATGAACCTTTAAAACCGGTATGTCCGGTCAAAAAAACTTTTTTTCCCTTAAAAAAACCATCATATGCTACCATGTTTTCCATTTCGCAGTATTTTTGGTCCACATTTCCTCTAGTTGAATTTTATCTCTTAGCGTGTCCATTGGTTTCCAAAAACCTGCATGTTTAAATGCAAAGAGTTCTTTGTCCTCTGCCATTTTTTCCAAAGGTTCCCTTTCAAAAATAGTAGAATCCCCATCTAAATATTCAAAAACCTTGGGGTCACAAACAAAAAAGCCACCATTGATCCAGCCCCCGTCGCCTTTAGGTTTTTCCATAAACCTACTAATCCGGTCTCCGTCCATTTCAAGTGATCCAAATCTTCCATCAGGCTGCACTGAGGTCATGGTTATGCAACCAGAATGACTTTGATGATATTCTTCTAAGGCCTTAATATTTATATCAGATACTCCATCCCCATAGGTAAGCATAAAAGTTTCCTCTCCAACATACTTACGAGCCCTAAGTAGACGCCCACCCGTCATGCTATGCATTCCGGTATCTAGAAGAGTTATTTTCCAAGGTTCTGATTTATTGTTATGAAAGGTTATATTGTTTTTGGCCAAATCTACAGTAATATCGGATTGGTGCATAAAGTAATTTGCGAAAAACTCTTTGACCACATATCCCTTGTATCCCAACAAGACCGTAAAATCATTAAAGCCATAATGGGAGTACATTTTCATTATGTGCCATAAAATTGGTTTTCCTCCAATTTCAATCATGGGCTTTGGCATAAGATGCGTTTCTTCAGAAATCCGTGTTCCAAGCCCACCTGCTAATAATAAAACTTTCATTTTGTATAATAAAATTAAACGTTAATCTTTGCACAAAATCATACTTATAATAATCTATACCATTTTATGACTGACACAAATCTAACTACTTTTTATAAAAGTTCACCCGTTCATCTCATTTTTTCGATAAAAAAAGGAAAAACGCTTTGTAGGGCACGATATATTTCATTATAAATTATAGATAGCTCTATTGCAATGTTTAGGTATATTTACATTTTTATGCTTGCCAATCAAAAGAAAATAAAAAACCCATAAATATGAAATACGGAATTCTCAGGATTCTTTGAAGACCAATCTTTCATATGGTTCTCATGAATTTATGTCAATAAATTATTGTTTAAGCCATTAAAAAAAATTAATTTATATTCTATAACTATAACTTAAACAATAAGTATCTTTGTTGAAAAGTATGACTATTGTATCGGAAGATTTTTCAGACTAGTTTGTGAGCTCCAATCCAAAAGAAGTGAATATTTTATCTTTATACTTGATTCCACTGGCATTGCAGAAAGTGTTTATACCGAGTATTGTGTCCTGTTTGTCTTATCAGGTAGAGATATCGAAACGGAAGTATTATTTTGAGTTGACAACAAATTAATAAACATAAAACATGCAAAAAAAACTAATAATACTTGGTGGAAATCCTGAAACAGCAGTTTTGGTTGATATTGCGGAGTCCATGGGTATTTATACCATTGTTATCGATCCAAACCCCAATGCCCCTGCAAAAAAGAGAGCCTCAGAGACCTACGACATAGATGGTTTTGATATCGATAAAATTGTAAGTGTTGCCAAGGAAAGAAAAGTAGATGCCGTTTTAGTTGGAGTAGCTGACATTTTAGTAAAACCTTATCGTGAAATTTGTGAAAAACTGAATTTCCCTTGTTATGCTACTGAGAAGGCAGTAGAAGCATTTTGCAGCAAGGACGGATTTAAGCGCTATTGTGAAAAGTATGGTATTCAAGATATTCCTGGAATTTATTTAACAAAAGATTCTGATATCAATAAGCCAAAAAACATTAGTTACCCTTTGATGGTTAAGCCAGTAGATAGTGGAGGAGGAGTTGGAGTGAAGATTTGTAGAGATGAAGAAGATTATATTGCTACGGTAAAAACAGCCTTAGAATATTCAAAAAAAGGAGTGGTATTAGTGGAAAAATATATGGATACAAACTGTGATGATATGGCTGTGTATTATACATTTAGAAACGGCACTCCCTATCTTTCGGCAACTTTTGACAGACAGCTTACAAGATTACAAGGTGATTCCAGTCCTATAGCTCTAGGTACCGTATATCCTTCTAAGTATACCGAAAGTTTCGTAAGAGAGGTTCATCCCAAATTATCTACAATGTTTGAAGGTTTAGATTTAAAGGCCGGGGTACTCTGTATTCAGTTTTTTGTTGAAAACGGTGATTTCTATATTTATGACCCAGGATTTCGTTTACAAGGGGAAGCGCCTCATATTCATCTGGAAGCTATAAATGGGTTTGACCATAGAAAAATGCTTATAAACTATGCATTTACTGGATTGTTTGGAGATGATGATTTTCCAGATAAAAATGATTA
>JAHENA010000112.1 GCA_024643405.1 Flavobacteriales bacterium
GCCAAATAAGATTCTATTTTTTGTCGGTCTGTATCATTTACGCGTTCAGCAAACGTGAATATTTCTGCAATGCGCCCGTTAAGATTTCCAAAGGTAGCATGAGCATTTTTTCCAATATTAAATGGTGTACCAACAAATTCGTCTGGGTCGGGAGCAGTATCTAAATACCCTAAGTTTTCAGATGTAAATCCTGAAGATTTAGTAGCAGCAATCGCATCATCAAAACTATTATATAGTATACTCATTCCTAATGAAGGATCTGTTGCTGACGTATTTCTCACATTTATTATTCCTGCTTTGTCATAAGTCCTTGATGACGAAGCCGTTAAAGAATAAAAGGGGTCCGCTACTGCATTTCCCTGATTAAACCACAGTTTTTCTCCTGATATACGCGAAGTAAAGTCACCTAAACCAACTCCAGAAACACTATTTGTATCATTTAAATATGTATTTAAATAAGGGTGTCCGGCAATGGCATCTGTTGTTCCTGAGAATATAGTCATTCCTGAGGATGTAGCAACGTTTACATCAGATTCCATAACAATATAAATATCTTGATTATAATAACCTCCCACAGAATTTGATAAAAACTGATTTAAAGAAGTCGTTCCATCATTTTCAAACTTAATTACTGGGTTAAAATTGATATTAGAAGCCACATTATCTTTATAGGTTGGCTGATTTTCAGGCGTCAGTTGTTCTGCACTTTTAGGATTTGTACCCACATCCTTCCATTCTGAAACTTTTGCACTTCCATCTCTGGTAACACCTCTCGTAGCTTGTAGCCAGGTTCGGAAGTCTGCCACTACCCCTCCTGGTCCTGGAATATTATAGTTAAACATTTCGGCCGTTACATCAAATTCAAACGTTGTATTAGCTGAATTGGTTATACTAATAGTCGATCTTAAGGTTCCTGAACCTCCAACAGGAGCCAAAAACGTCACTGGAAGGAGTACATAAGAGCCAGCGTTTATACTTGTTGGAAAAGTTGAAGGTGAATTATTAGGCAATAAAACATAAGAGGGCACCGTAAAATCATAACGTGGTAATGGATCTGTAGGTGAGGTCGTGATATTTGAAATATCAAGTGGACAACTACCGGTATTAGAAATAACAAAATATCGTGTAATTGAATCGCCTCCTTCCACGATTCCATAATAGGTTCCGTTAGCAGTACTTGTACCTGTGTCATTATTATTAATATCTGCTAAAGGGCTTCCACCTGCAAGGTTAATTTCTGGGCTTCTGGAAACTTCAAAGTAAAAAGTAAAATCACCGTCATTAGTATCTAAAGTAACTGTTATACTTGCAGTACTGCACTCATTGTCTGTTCTGGTAATTGTAAATAATAAATCATGATCTCCATTACAAGCTTCTGGTTTAATATTATCTTTTGGGTTGAAAGGTGAAATTGAAAAACTTGAAGTTCCGGGTGTTGGAGAAGTTAAATTAATATCTTGAACTTTAAGAGATTTACATCCTGAGGTAGCCACATTAGTTACCCGAAAAGTCTTAGTATTTCCTGCAGATATAGATACTGTGGTAGAAGCAGCAACAGTTGCTCCTCCAAGAATTTCTACATGAGTTATTTGGGCGTTACTAATAAACCCAATCAGGAAGAAAAGTACGCAAACTCTAATTTTACCATAATCAATAATTCTTATTCTACTCATATAAATATGTCGTTAGGGCATTAAATTTATTTGAGAGAGTAGCAACTTAACGGTCAAACATAATACAAATATCGTTATATGGCTAATTTTATCGTTAAAATACACATATTTAACATTTTTAACGCGTATTTATGTACATTTAATACCAAAATACATCTATTTTAATGACAGAAAAGTAGGATTTTGAAAACCAGACGATTAGAAAAACTTATTTATCAATTTTAAAGATAAACCCTCTATTGTGCACATTTTCTATTTTAATAGACAAATCATTTTTAAAATAATTGCGTAATCGGGTTATAAAAACATTTAAACTTTTTTTATTGAAGTAATCATTCTTACCCCATAAATGAGTTAAGATTTCTTTATGTGTGCATATGGTATTTTCGTGAGTTACTAAGTAAAGCAGCAATTGGTTTTCCCTGTTAGTTAATGACATATTTTCATTCTTATAACTAAGCTCTTGATTGAGGGTATTAAAATGATAAGCGCCTAACTTATAGATATCGTTAATTTTATTAATTTGTGGTTTTCCTGGTAATCTTGATAGTAAAGCCTTAATCCGTACAACAAGAACTTCTTCATCAATTGGCTTTTTTAAATAATCAACTGCGCCGAGTGCAAACCCCTTTAAAACATCAATTTTAAGAGCCCTCGCTGTTAAAAACAAAAATGATAAATCAGGATAAATAGTATTAATTTTTTGTGCCATTGTAAACCCATCAATATCAGGAAGCATCACATCTAATATGGCTAAATCAAAATTGTTTTGGTCAAGCAATTTTAAAAAATCAGCCCCGTTTTTTGTCCAAAATATTTCAAAATCATTCATTTTAAGATATTCGGTGAGTAAATACCCCAATGTTTCATCATCCTCCAGAAGAATTATTTTATTTTTATTACTTATCATATACTAATGGGATAACCAATGTTATGGTAGTGCCTTTTCCTAAATTACTATCAATTTTTATTTTTCCTTTATGCTTTTTGATAACCTCCTGTACATAACTTAACCCAAGACCATACCCTTTTACCTTATGCAGGTTACCGTTGGAAATCCGATAGTATTTTTTAAATATAAGCTTTTTTTCCTTTTTACTTATGCCCATGCCATTATCTGAAATTGTAACATATAAATGCTTCTTAAATTTAGTTACCGCAAGATGTATCACGGGGTCTTCAGAATATTTTTGAGCGTTGTCTAAAATATTACTTATGGCATTCTCTAAGTGACTCACTTCCGCCTTTATAATAAAAGGTTCCTCCGGCACTGAGTAGGTAAATTTAACCTCTTGAAGTTTTGACAACACCTCAAAATTAGAACATATCTTAAATAAGTTCGGGTTGAAATCAACAGTTTCTAAAAGAAAAATATTCTTCTTAAATTCCAGTTTACCAAGTTCTAATACCTTATCAATATGTTGATTTAATCTATCAATTTGTTGTCTTATTATAGTCAAAAATTGTTGCTTTTTAGGATCTATTCCATCTTCAAGAATTTTAGTTGCCAGCCCAATTGAAAAAACAGGTGTTTTAAGTTCATGCGTTAAATTGTTAATGAAAGCATTCGTAGTCGTTATAACTTTATGCTGCCAATACACCGATCTTAATACCCAAATAAAAATGACTATTATCACGACTAAACACAATAAACTTGGTATAGTAAGCCCATTTAATTGCGATAAAAAATAAGGATTAAGATCTTTAAATTGTAATTCTAAAATTATATTTCGTTTTACCAATCCTGGCAAATAACCTTCTAATTCAATTGGATATTTAACAAGATGTGTATCTGAATTAAAAATATGTGTGGATTTTAAATAAAAGGTACTGTCTCTTGAAAACAAGCGATAGGAGAAATCAGTATCAATACCATTGAGTGATAACCTATAGGTAATAAAGTCATTTAGAAAATTTTTTGAGGCATTTTGAACACTATCTAAACTTAAATCAAAATAAGATTCATCATTAATTAGTGCCCTCCCAACTAAAAAAGATAATTGATTTTCTGAAGATAAATCCTGTTTAATATTTTGACTGGCTATTGCAACATTTTTGTTAAATTGAATCTTTGCTAAATTTAGGCCAATTTTTAAATATTGATATTGTATAAAAAACAGGGCAAGAATACTTGCAATGAAAACGGTTATATAAATATTTCTCCAATTCATAATACGCCGCTATATTAATAAAAAAACCGCTCCAAAATAATATTTAACTCTTTATTAATTTTATTAATCTTTTATTAATCTTTTTAACTTTTTGGTGCTATTGTAAAATGAAGAAAAGCTATATTTTTGTATTAACTAAATACTAGTTCACTAGTATTTAAACCTTACATTATAGTTGATATATTATATTGAACCTTGAGTAAGTTCAAAAAAATAATTTGTTTTTCTAAAAAGCACTATTAGATTTAGTGCTTTTTTTTGCTATAAAAATACGCTTCGGATACTAAATTTAAAATCATTGGCAGAAATTTTCTTGTATGAATTTAAACAAATCATAAAAACAGGAAAACATCTTTTATATTGAAACAATCAAACTTATCTAATAAATATTACAAAATTTCTTTAATCTCTTGCATGTTTAAAGTCGGCCTTTAGGAACAATACTTTCTTGCATGGCTTGACGTTGCTCATGGAAAAAAGGCTGATCAAAAAGCTCAAGGCTTTTGTGCCTGGAACGAAACAAATTAGCAATAAAATTCATTCTGTCTTCCAGATTTCCCCAGTCACGAGAACGACTATTTCTCAAGTTTGCTTGTTTACAGCGGTTAAAACGGGCTAGCAAGTCCTGTAATTCCTGCTGTTCTATTTCATGAAGTATATCCGGATACGGACGACGATTTGGTAATCGCGGAAGGTCTTTACCAAGACTAATGTCTCCATATGGTAGTCTAAGACGCATCATGTATCTCGTAAGTAAACGTCTCCAACGCCCAATAATCAAGGCAAGAATTTTCATTCTCAAACTGTTTTCTTCATCATAAGGTGATTCTACCAGCTTAATTCCCAAATATTTTCTTTTCGGATCAAGTATGTCCTCAATAGGCGTATTTAGGGCTTCAACAATATATGGCTGTAGGCGGGTTTGTTCATGAAGACCAATTTTAATATTCCCGATAAGAAGAAGTTCTGACTTCCGCTTAATATTTGTTTCAAACATGGCATCAAAATAGTAACTAAAGGCCTCTTTTATTAGTTGTTGACCTCCAGAAGATGACGGCCCAGGATCTAAATGTGAACATAATTCTTCCAAGGCCAAAGGATCTGAATTTTGAGCATCTTGAAAGGTCCTTAAAAAGGCTGAAAAAAGAGGAGCCAATTCAGCAAAAACCTTTAAGTTACCAGCAGCAATACATCGTGAAACATGATCAATTACACCTTCACCGCGAGCAATAATGCCAGAACGTTCTGATAATCTTTGAAAGGTATTGTCTATATATTTACACATTCCAGCCATAACGCTTATGTTATCCTCAAGCCATAAAAGGATTGAATAACCCGGAAGCTCTTCGCGTCGAATTGAATTTCCAGCAGTTTTTGAAGCATGGGTAGCAAAGGTGCACCAATTTGCATCATGCTGTCCAAGAATGGCAGCTAATTGAACAGATAACCTGTGATACATTTGGGTAATCTGAAGATTTCGAAGAATCATATCAGGATTGTCAACAATTTTTTGACATTCTTCATCTGTAGGTATTGGCATCGAGGAAATCATGGCTGCAGTTGATCTAGCATGAAGCTGTCCTACAAGCCGAGAAGCAAGGATTCGGGAAAATACTTTTAGTGCCTCAGGGTAACGCGCAATAAGCAGTTCATATCCTGTCTTAGATAATTTTAACAACTCTGAATCTTCAATTGCAATAACATCGGCACTTCTGGGTTCATTGGTCATTAAGGCAATTTCCCCAACTATTTCGCCAGATGTGACTTGAGCTAAAAGGATACTTGAACTGTCTTGACGCGGTCTGTAAACACCAAGAACACCCTTAAGAACAAGGAAAAGATGGTCCCCTTTATCACCAGTCTTAATGAGTTTTAATCCTTTTGCAATAGTTATCCAATCTACTTCATTTTCAAGTTCAAGAAGTACTGTATAATCTTCAACTTCCGTTATTTTTGCCAGTTCCTTTAAAAGAGTATCCAAAGGGGGTCGATACTTTTGGCGCTCCGCCCATTCTTTCCTTTGTGCAGCAGTATTTAGAATATCCTCACGCAACTCCGGATGTGAATTCAGAAACAAATGAAAACTCTCATTAGATAACGATAAAAGCAAGCACCGTTCTACAGCAACCACTGAAGCGTTTCGTGGCATTTGTTCAATGACAGCAGTTTCACCAAAAAGTTGATTACGTTTAAGTTCTCCCAGCAATTGTTTTTCATCATCAATCATTTTAAAAACCCTTAACCTTCCTTTTAAAACTATATACAAACAATCTCCTTCATCACCTTCTCTAATCACCTCTTCTTCAGTTTCAAACTCAAGAAATTTGCATTCATGTGATAGTTCATCCAGACACTCGCTAGAAAGTCCTTTGAGAAATGGCACAAATTGAAGAATTTCACGAAGAGCCGATGGACTTTGGTCTAAACGCAATTCATATAGGTCAGCTAAAACTTGCCTTTCATTATTATGGCTTAATCCAAAATTTAAAACTTCTTTCATTGACTATCTTTTCAAATAAATTCTAAGCATTTTTTAAAAAAACATTTACTATCAAATGTAATAGTTTCCATTAAAAATTAAATTCGAGAACAATTATATATTACTAAAATAAATAACCATTAAAATAAATGATTATGAAAGGTATACACGTTTCTATAAAGCTTTATTAACTAACAGTTTGTTTAGAGAAATTTACTTAAAAAAAATAAACAATAATTAAGAATTAATCATTTAAAAATTAGTTTTAAACTAAATTTTAATGAGTTTTTTAATTTCAATGATTCTCATTTCCTTCTCCGGTCGTCTGTGTTTTTTCGCAAAATCTGTATGATATTTATGAGCCTCCAAAAATTTAATTTGTGCCTTATTCCAATCATTTTTATTAGAAAAAACAGCTGCTGCTTTTAATTCCTGATATAATCGATCACTGATCTCGTAAAAGTCATTTCTGCCTAAATAATCCAAATCAGCATCACATATAATACGTTCTAGATCATTAGTTGGAGACTGAGGTATACGGGTTGCCCTAATGAGCCCTTGAACACTATTAATCTCATTCTTAGAAAAACCACAATCTAACATTAATTCTTGGGCCATTTCTGCGCTTTTTGCTTCGTGTTCAACATTAGTTTCTGTAAATCCCAAATCATGAATCAATGCCGCAATTCTAAGAAGATATGCGTTTTGATTATCGATGTTTTCTCGCCTAATATATTGATTCACAACCCTAACAACATCTAAGGTATGTTCTACATTATGGTAATAGAGTTTCTTTGATAATCTGGATTTTAAAATGCGTAAAGCATTTCTTCTGAGTTTTAAATATCCTTTCATATTAATGCACCATCTATTAATATGAGAGTGTTATTAACCAATATCCAATGATTAAAACTACAAAAACAAAGCTTAATCCAAAAAAGAAAATGGACTTATGAACACATTTAAATTTAGCTTCAATAATTTTGCTCTCCACATGTATTTGTTCTCCAAGTTGCTCGAATAAATCTTCTTCAGTAGCGCAAACTTCAATTAATTTTTTGGTATATTCTTCTGCTGTGCCAAATGCATTCACTGCATCGCCAAAAAAGAACACGTTTTTTTTGTATTTCAATTCTATTTGCGGCTTAAAACATTTAAAACAATAAAAAACAGAACTAATCACACATACAAACCATAAAAAGGTAAGTACAACAAAAACTGGGCTTGATTGCAACAGCCCTTCAAGTTCTTCAAACCGGTCAAAAAACAGACCTAAAACAAGACTATGGAAAGAAAAAATGACACCTGCTTTAAGTTCCGAAGCACGAATGAGTTTTTCAAGTCTCTCTAATTGTTCCCAATAATTATTTGGATCATGAATAAGTGTCATGGCGTTTTTATTTTCAATTCAACATTTTAAATATAAAAATAAATATACAATTAAAATTTATGTGTTTACCTTTTGAAATTGAAG
>JAHENA010000113.1 GCA_024643405.1 Flavobacteriales bacterium
CAGAATCTTCATAATTTTGATCTAAAGGCATATTAATATAATGCCATGTATAAAATTCATTATAACGTTTATCAGATTTTATGTCGTCAGCAAAAGTTGAAACAAAATCTAATGACTGATTATTGAGTAATTTTTTAATTTTTCTTTTTGTTTTTGAAGTTAAATACTGATTGGCAATTTTTCCAACAACACGATGCCCAGTTGCGCTCCAATCATCTCCAGCATATGATTGAAAAGAAGTAAGAAATGTTAGTGCGAGAATCAAAGTAATTAATTGTTTCATCTTGAAAAGTATGAGGGTATATTTTGTTTTTTTTTAAATAAGTTTAGGAGTCTAATTTTTTAACCGTATTTTTTTTAAGCAACAGCATTGGTAAAGATACACCAACAGTTAGAGAAATTAAAATAAAAAACATGGTGAAACCATTAGTAAAAATAGCATCAATCAAGGAGATTCTTGTGTTAACCTCACCTTCTGTAAAAATAAAATTCATTATTGAGAGAATCGTTTCATAAGCAAAATATCCAGGTATCATCGGTATAACCGGTGGAATAGAAAAAACTACCGGCGGTTGGTGAATTTTATGGGCCATTGGAAGGCTAATAACACCAACAAAAAAAGCTGCTAAAAAGCTACCAAGTACCACATGGATATTCAGGTGAATAAGCAAGAATTTTATAAAACCAGCACCAAAACCTAAAGCAAAAATAGTCATGATAGCACTTTTAGGAACGTTGAATAAAATACCAAATCCAACGGCTGCTATACCAGACCAGAATGAAACTTCTAATAATTTTAAAATAATCTCTAACATATTAATTTAATTGAAAAAGATACATTGCTACAAATAATCCAATGGCCATGGCTAAAACCGTCATCAAGCCCGTGGTAAATCTTACCATACCATTTAAAATATTATTATCAAGCAGATCTGTAAATGAATTGATTAAAGCTACTCCTGGAACCAAAAACAATATAGAGGTCGCCAAGGCGGTTTGAGGATTTGCTCCAATATTAAAATAAATACCTACTAATGCGGTAACTGATGCGATGAAGGACCCTAAAAATAGTCTTATGTATAAATTGTATTTTAATTTATGTGTTTGCTGGAAAATAAATAATCCCATAAAAGTACTCGTAAAAGCAACCATCATGTTTAAATAATCTCCATTAAAAATATTACAAAATCCTGCGCCTGCTAAGCTTACCGCAAAAAGGACAAGAAGTTGTGAATACCTGCTTATTGATTTTATCCTTTCAATCTCAGCTTCAATTTGTTCTAAGGTCCAATTTTCACTGATGGCATTCCAACTGGCTTTACTCACAGCTGATATTACTGAGAAATTAATAATATATGGTGGAATATTTTGAACTCTGGTACAACTTTGATCGGTTTCTTCGTCAGTTAAAGTCATAATAATAGTTTTATGGCTTATAAGACTATAAGCTTTGCAATTGAGAACAGAAGCAAATCTGTCTATACTTAAATTGGCTCTATTGGTATTAGCCCCTGAAACCATCAAAAGAGATGAAATGTCTAATAATAAATTAGCTGTTTTGATTAGTCTTGAAGAATCATTCATAATAAATGAAATACATATGAAAGTGCAAATTTAATACTTTCATACATTTAAAACCCATGATTGCAGGGTTATAATTTGTAAATTTTAGGGGTCGTTTTTGGGAATAAATCAATTAAAATGTTAATTGATTTTACTTTGTTTATAAAAACTAATTTTTAAAGATTTTATGATAAAGAACTACTTCTTTTTATTGCGTTTATTATAATTTTTATCGCCTCTTGTTTTAGGTTTCTTATATTTTTCGGCAATTTTAAATTTATAGGAACCTCCTAAATTTTCTTTTTTGTTTTTATCTTTCTTTTCATGGAAAGCTTGTCCAATGGTTTCATCCTTTTTTAAAGGATTATTACGCTCTTTTATTACCGGGCGTTCTTCTTCAATTAATTCATCTGATATCACCACATCTTCAGGAAATTGAATCAAGGGAATACTCATATTCATTAATGTTTCAATCTTTTCTAAAGATTCTATCTCAGTTACTGTTGAGAATAAAATAGAGGCTCCTTCACGTTCCGCACGACCTGTTCTTCCTATTCTATGCATATAGTTTTCAGGATAATCAGGCGTGTCAAAATTAATAACATGGCTTATATTATCTATATCCAATCCACGCGCCATCACATCTGTAGCCACTAAAATACGATTATCTCCATTTCTAAATTGCTCAATACTTCTAAGTCGGTAATTTTGAGTTTTATTGGAATGAATCACACAACATTCATCATGAAATTGGGATTCTAAGTTTTCAAAAAGTAAATCAGCCAGTTTTTTATAGCCGATAAAAATCAATACTTTATTAAAAGTATCTGTGTTTTTTAATAAATGAGTGAGTAAGTTAACTTTAGTGTAAAAATTAGGAACAGCGTAACGACTTTGTAAAATATTTTCCAAGGGTGTGCCCGAAACGGCAATAGAAACACGTTCTGGACTTTTAAAAAATTCTGAAATTATTTCATCAACATCATGTGTCATCGTTGCAGAAAACATGATGTTTTGTCTGCGTTCTGGTAAAATGTCAAAAATATTAATCAGTTGATGTCTAAAACCCAAATCTAACATCACATCTACTTCATCGATAACTAAACGTTGAATGTTTTTGAGTTGTAAAACGCGGCTTAAGGCTAAATCATAAAAACGTCCTGGTGTTGCTACCAAAATATCCAATCCATCTGCTATGGCTTGTTTTTGCGTGTTTATATTGGTGCCGCCATAAACACCTAAAACCCGCACATTAATATATTTTGCAAGTTTTTCAATTTCTTCAACAACTTGCACTACTAATTCACGTGTAGGTACTAAAATTAAAATTCGCGGTGTTTCTTGAGTTGAATACTTTAGATTTTTTAAAATGGGTAACATATAGGCAAAGGTTTTACCAGTACCAGTTTGTGCAATCCCAACCATGTCTTTTCCCGAGCTTACTACATTAAAGGACTCAGCCTGAATGGGAGTAGGCAAAGTAAACCCTAAATCACCTAAGGCATTATATAAAGGGGTATTTAAATTTAAATCTTGAAAAGTCACAGCGTTTATTTAGCTGGCAAAGTTAAGGCTATTATTCGTATTTAAACCAGATGATTGTTGTGAATTTCAATAGTATAGGATGCCGAGAAGGATTTGTTTGCTTCCAATGTTAAGATACCTTCTTTTGTTTTTAATTCCTGATTCGTGTCTTCGTGATCAGCAATTCCCAGCCATGGCTCTATACAGACGTAATTTCCATTAGGCTTGGCCCAAATCCCTAAATAAGGAAATTTTTTAAAACTTACTGAAAGTATGGCACCGTAAGTGTCACTTTTTAAAGTGACTTTTCGTGATTTCAAATCTTTAAATACTAATGCATCTTCATTAAATAAATCATGCCTTAATTGTATGTTTTTGGAATTATTGAAAACTAGTTTAGTTTTTGAAGATATGAGCCCCGTTTCCATATTAATAAGATGCCTTGCTGAATTTTCTTCATCTTCAAATTCTAAAACATAATCTTCATAATTTTCATTTTCGTAAACCGGACATTTGAAAGCCGGATGACCACCTAATGAAAAATACATGGTTTGATTATCACAATTTTTAATGGTGTGAATGATATCAATTTTATTATCTGTTAATTTATAAGTTATGGAAAATTCAAATTTGAAAGGATATGAACCTAAAGTACTTGTACTGTGATTTAATCTAAAGGTGAGACTATCATTTGTTTTATTATTGAGTACTATGTCTTTATTATTACGAATAAACCCATGTTTTGTCATGGTATACTTTTTATTTTTGAAAAAATAACAATCTTCTTTTAAAGCGCCTATGATGGGAAATAAATTTGGAGCATGATTAGCCCAAATAGCCGGGTTGGCATCCCACATAAATTCATTTATATTTTTAACTGAAGATATCTGACATAATTCAGCACCAATTTTTTTTACCCCTATTCTAAGTTTGTTATTTTCTAATGTGTACATAGATTCTAATGTTCAAAGTAATGTGCAAAATTTGTTATTTTTTAAGGAATCTAACTAACTTTACCCTATAATTTTTATAATTGAGAACAAAGTACGTCCATACAGTTGATAATTCTGAACAATTTAAACAAAAATTACTGCTTTGGAGTCAACAATACAATGAAGTAATCTGTTTAGATTCAAATAATTACCAACAAAAACATTCTAGTTTTGAAGCTATTCTTGCCGTCGATGCAGAAAACAGTATTCAAACCGATTATAAAAAGGCTTTTAACACACTTAAGCACTATCAATCCAATTGTAAAGATTGGATATTTGGCTATTTAACCTATGATTTAAAAAATGATGTTGAAAGTTTAGAATCCAATAATTTTGATGGCTTGCAATTTCCTGAACTTTACTTTTTTCAACCAAAGAAGTTATTTTTATTTAGAGGAAATGAAGTTGTGTTACTTTATTTAGAGGCTTATCAAGACGACATTAAAATTGATATTGAAACGATAGAGCAACTCACTTTAAAACCAATTACTCCGTCTGAAGAAAGTATTAAAATTAAATTACGCATCCATAAGGATGACTATTTTGAAAAAGTAAATACCATTTTAGAGCACATTCATAGAGGTGATATCTATGAGACTAATTTTTGTCAGGAATTTTATGCTGAAAATACGGTTATAAGTCCTTTAGAAACTTATTTAAAATTGAATACTATTTCCCGAGCCCCTTTTGCAACTTTTTTTAAATTGAACGATTTATTTTTAATATCTGCATCACCTGAGCGCTATATAAAGAAATACGATTTAAATATTATAGCTCAACCTATCAAAGGAACTTCTAAAAGGTCTATGGATTTAGAAGAAGACGAAGCCTTAAAAGTGGCTTTGTTTATAGATGAAAAGGAACGAAGTGAGAATATTATGATATTGGATTTGATGCGAAATGATTTGTCTAAAACAGCCATAAAGGGTAGCGTGCGGGTCGAGGAATTATGTAAGGTTTATACTTTTAATCAGGTACATCAAATGATATCTACGGTAACCTCACAAATTGATAAAAACGTGCATCCTGTTGATGTTATTAAAAGCACTTTCCCCATGGGTAGTATGACTGGAGCGCCAAAAATTTCTGCTATGAAAATCATTGAAGAACTTGAAGAAACCAAACGTGGTTTATATTCAGGAGCTGTTGGTTATTTTTCTCCAGAAGGTGATTTTGATTTCAATGTAGTCATCCGTAGTATTTTGTATAATGAAACCAATAAATATGTATCTTATTCTGTAGGCGGGGCTATTACAGCCAAAAGTGATCCGCTAAAAGAATATGAAGAATGTTTGGTTAAAGCCAAAGCGATGCGGGAGGTGTTAGAAAATTAGTCTAAATGATCTTTAAACTTATTTTTTACTTCTTCATAGATATGCTCCACGCGTTTTAATTCTATATTTTTCACTTTTGAAATCTCTTCAAAACTAAGTTTACCAAAAATAAGTAAGTCAATAATATTAGACACATTTAAAGGTAACCAGCTATACAAACTGCCTAAAAGCTGGCTAGACTTGTTTGAGTTAATTTCTTCCAATTCAAAGGCGTTTAAAACTGAATTTTCATGATCATCATATAAAAACAAGTGCTTATGCTTATGGTCTTGTTTATAGGAAATGTCATTTAAATCTTCATTCATAACAAAATCCCAGTCGGCATCCATTGTATAATTTTCTTCCAAATCATCAAGTTCTTCTTCTAAGATGTCTCTTGTACTAATCGTATTTTTATGAAAGGCTTCTTTTTTAAAAATGGAATCGATGTAAGAACTAACAATTTTAAAAAGTTTAATTTTTATAGTTGAGACGTCACTGTCAATATCAAATCCGCTTTCATAAAACTGAGCAATACTTTCATCTATAACCCCATTTGATGAATACATATTTCTAGGAATAACCCGCATAGATTCTGCTATATAAAGCCTGTGTTTAACGTATGGATGTATCTGATGTGTTGCAGAAATCACTCGTTTATCAAATGCCAATTTTGTGGCTTTATCATTTATATTCTCTATTGAACACATGGTAATTGTATTTAAAATTTACCTTTTTAAGGTACTTCTTTTTTAAAAGATAATACATGATTAAAATCATTTTATAATAAGAACTTGGTGTTTATTTCATTAATCAAAGTTGTATATTTGAAATATGCTAGAGCTTTTTCAAAATCACCTTAAAACCAAGTTTTCTTTTTTAGAGACTAGTAGAATTCTGGTCGCTATTTCGGGTGGAATGGATAGTGTAGTACTTGCAAATTTATGCCATCAATTACAATTAAATTTTGCATTAGCACATTGCAATTTTAATTTAAGGGGTAGTGAAAGTGATGCAGATGAAGAGTTTGTTTTGCAACTTGCAGAGGCATTAGATTTGGAAGTTTTTGTAGAAAGTTTTGATACAACGGCTTATGCAGAAGAACATAAATTGTCAATTCAAATGGCAGCGCGTGAATTGCGTTATGATTGGTTTCAGGAACTTTCAGAGCAATTAGGATTTTATTATATTTTAACAGCACATCATGCAGATGATAATTTAGAAACCTTTTTAATCAATTTAACCCGAGGAACTGGTCTTGATGGTTTAACAGGAATTCCAGAAATAAATGATAACATAGTACGGCCATTATTACCATTTTCAAGACAAACTATGGAAGCCTATGCTATAGAGAATGAATTAAAATGGCGCAATGACAGTAGCAATGCATCAACCAAATACTTACGTAATAAATTACGTCATGATGTCATTCCGGTTTTGAAAGACATCAATAAAAATTTACTTCAAAATTTTCAAACAACATTAGATAATTTGAATGATACCTCAGATATTGTGGAAGAGAGCCTCAATGCCGTTTTAAAAAGAGCCATAATATCTATCGACAATTCAGAAATTCGTTTTAAAGTTTCTGAATTTAAAAAACTCAATAATCCTAAAGCCTATCTTCATGAATTTTTAAAAGATTATGGCTTTTCGGAATGGAATGATGTGCTCAATTTACTGGATGCCCAAGCAGGTAAGCAGGTTTTTTCATCTACTTACAGGTTAGTAAAGGATAGAGATATTTTGATTTTAAGTGAATTTAATTTAGAAGAGAATAATCAGTTTATTTCAATATCAAAAAAGGATACAAATAAGGCGCTGCCGATAGGTATTTTTTGTTTTGATGAGGTTTCTAAAATAGAAAACATCCATTCTAATATTATTTATGTTGATGAAAATCAATTAAAATTTCCGCTTTCAGTTAGAAAATGGCAAGAAGGAGATTATTTTTTTCCTTTAGGAATGAAGGGTAAAAAAAAATTAAGTAAATACTTTAAAGATGAAAAGCTGTCTTTAATTGATAAAGAAAATATGTGGTTACTTTGTTCAGAAGACGCTATTGTTTGGGTAATTGGAAAACGTGCTGATGATAGGTTTAAAGTGACTGACAAAACAAAGCAGATTTTAAAATTTGAAATAAAATAAATGAAGCTGCAAGGACAAATAGTTGATGTGCTAAACAAACGCATTTATAAAGGTGAAATCACTTTTGAGGACGGAAAGATTATTTCCATTCAAAAGAAAGATCATGACGTAAATCATTATATCATGCCAGGTTTTGTGGATGCTCATATTCATATAGAAAGTTCCATGTTAGTGCCCAGTGAATTTGCACGATTAGCTGTTAAACATGGCACCGTTG
>JAHENA010000030.1 GCA_024643405.1 Flavobacteriales bacterium
ACCATTCCGAACAGAGAAGTTAAGCCCGTTAGCGCCGATGGTACTGCATTTGTGGGAGAGTAGGTCGTTGCCTTTTTTGGAACCCCTTCATTGTAAAATGAAGGGGTTTTTGCTTTTTATAACTTTTAATTATTTTTGAATAAATAAAGATTCATCGAGTATTTATTATTGATTAATCTATATTATTGTGTAAGATCTTGTAATGATTTAGACTAAACTCTTCAGAAATGAATAATTTCATTTTATTTGTTTAAATTCGTTTACATGAATGACATTATAGTATCTACTTTAAAAACTTTAAATAAGACAAATCAAATTATATCAATTTTAAATGACGACTTGTTAAGTGATTCAACAATTCCTCCTTACATGTCGAGTATTGGCTCCCATATTAGGCACATACTAGATTTTTATGATTGTATTTTAAACAGGAACTCTGAATTTCATATTGATTTAACCTCAAGAAAACGGAATGTTGCGGTTGAAACTAATTGCAATGAGGCAGTAAAATATTATAACATGATTATAGATAGACTGCACAACATTAATTATAATTTTGATGAAGCTATTTATGTTATTGATGATCTAGGAAATGGAAAAATTAAAATCAGGTATACTATAGGTGCTTTGTTCGCACAGGCTAATAGCCATACCATACATCATTACGCTATTATAAATTATATAATGAACGGTTTGGAAGTTGAAATTAATGATACTAGCTTGGGATATAATCCTACAACACCTAAAAAAATCTTAATCGGTTAATTAATTCTTATTGAATATACTATTCATAATAGTGTTAATACCTTTGAAAATCAAGTAAATAGCAAGTAAACCAATTAAACACCCCACAATAAGAATGGGAATATAAAGAGGTTTTTCTTTATTGTTAAAAGCAATACTCAACATTATTGGCGCCATAAATACACTTAACAAAGAAATAAGCATAATTTTTATTCCTTTGAAGAGAAGCGTTCTATCTGTTTTATGACTCATTATAAAAGTTTTTTATAGAATTACGCACATTACCATATTTATTCAATAATTTCTGAGCTGCTTCCTGTGTAATATCTAGTTCATTCATTATCATTTTGACACCCCTGTCAACCAGTTTGTTATTACTTAATTGCATATCAACCATTTTATTTCCTTTGATATGACCAAGTTGAATCATGGTAGTAGTGGTTATCATATTAAGCACTAATTTTTGAGCAGTACCTGCTTTCATTCGAGAACTACCAGTAACAAATTCAGGTCCCACAATAATCTCAACAGGATATTTTGCAGTTAAGGATAAGGGGCTTTTATGATTACAGGTTATACAGCCTGTTACAATATGATGTTTATTACATGCTTCTAAAGCTGCAATTACGTAAGGTGTAGTACCAGAAGCAGCAATGCCTACCACTACATCTTTATCAGTAATGTTATTATTTTTTAAGTCTTCCCATCCTTGAATGATTGAATCTTCCGCAAATTCCACGGCTTTTCTTATAGCACTATCACCGCCGGCTATAATACCTATAACCAGTTCATGAGGGACTCCAAAAGTTGGAGGGCATTCTGAAGCATCTAAAATCCCTAATCTTCCACTGGTTCCGGCACCAAGGTAAAATAATCTACCACCTTTTTTAAGTTGACGAACAATAACTTCTACTAATTTTTCGATTTGAGGAATCGCTTTTTCTACAGCGACTGGTACCGTTTGATCTTCGGCATTTATATTTTTTAATAATTCAATGATATTCATCTTTTCAAGATGGTTATAATTTGAATCTTGTTCTGTAGTTTTAATAAAATCCATAACTCAAAAATACACTTTTTTAGTTTGATTGATTAAATGTTTTTTTTTGTTAAATCACTTTTAAAAGAAATTCTATTTATTTAAACCAAGTTAGAATTAATTTGAATTTTTTTAATCTGTTAATAGATATATATTAAAGAACAGTATATATCAATTCGTCAACTTCTGAAGCTCTAAAATACCCTAATGGGAAATTTTCTGGATTGGTTTGATTGATGCAATTGCCTCTTACAGTAGCTGGTTGTGTTTCAAAAGGGCCACCACCTTCTTGACTGTTTTGTTGCAATAAAATAAACATATAATTATAAAATTCTTTAGAAATGCCATAATTACGGATAGTAACTAGGTCTCCCGAAGCTAATTCTTCTTCTGTATAAAAACCAAAAATTTGATTTCCATTGGTAAATTCATCTTTATAAACCTCTAAACTTGGAATGACTGGAATATCACTTATAAATTCAAAAAAATAGTAATTTTCTTCATCAACTGGATCCGTATAATAAGCTTTAAGCTCTGTTTCGTTTCCTGAAAAACCGCCTTCATTATTTTGATCAACATACTCTATACTAGCAACAGATTTGAGGCTTTCTGAGCCTGTATAGGTTTCGCCATCATATATAATTGTTAAGTAATAGGTTTCATTTAAAACAGGGAAAAATCTTGAATTTTTATATATACCAGTGAGTCCCTCTTCAGTAAAAATAAAAATGTTATTACTGTTATCCCTAATTTCAACTTGTGCACCATGAGCTGGTGGTACGGAATTCTCAAAATACGGAGCTGTTAAGGTTAATTTTATTTGTTGCTCATTACCAAGGGTTCCTTTAAACCAGTTAATGGAAGCATCAATAACTAGTCTTGGGCTTTCTGTTGGAACATTCACCTCTATGACATCTTCACAAGCCGTTGTGAAAAAAAATAGGATGGCTAAGTAGAGTAATTTTTTCATTTTAAAACTTAAAATTATATGATACTGATGGAACAATGCCGAATATGGAAAGCTTTATAGCTTCATTGACTCCTGTATTTCTGTTTTCTCTAAAGGTCACAGAGGATGCGTTTTTTCTATTATAAATATTATAAACACCAAATACCCAATAACTTTGATACCCACTTTTTTTATTTGGTTTTGGTGTATAACTTAGAGATACATCTAAACGATTATATGAAGGAAGTCTACTTGAATTTCTGTCACTAAAATTAGCAATAGTTATACCATTATATTCATACTGCCCAACAGGATAAGTTGTTGGTTGCCCGGTTTGATATAAAAAATTAGAATTTAGTTCCCATTTAGGATTTAATTTATAATTGGCTGTCACTGATATATCATGAGTTTTATCATAAGGCGTGAAATACCAATTACCATTATTGATCCCAAGTTCAGAGGCTGTTCTGCCTTTTGTTTGTTGTTGTGATTTTGAAAGCGTATAGGCCACCCAACCGTTAAGTCTTCCTTGATTTTTTCTGAATAACAATTCTAAACCATAGGCTCTTGCACGGCCATTTAAAATCACCTGTTCAATAGCGTCATTGGCAATTAAGTCAGCGCCATCAATATAATCAATTCTGTTTTTTATGGTTTTATAAAAACTTTCTACTTCCAATGAATAATTGTCATTATTTAAATTTTTGAAATAGCCAACGGCCAATTGATCTAATAATTGGGGTTTCACATATTTTCCACTGGGGGCCCAAACGTCTAGCGGGGTAGGTGAACTTGTATTTGATAGTAAATGTAAATACTGACTTAATCGGTTATAGCTTCCTTTAATGGAGGTGTTTTCGTTGAGTTGATAAGAAATTGAAAATCTAGGTTCCAGATTATGAAAAGTTTTAATAACATGACCTCTTCTAAAGGATTCGGTTCCAATAGGATCTGCTTTTTGATAAATTTGTAGCTCATTATTAAATACTACGGGTTCATCATTTTGATAGATATTTAATTCGTCTTGACCTAAACGTAAAAATGAACTTAATCGCAAACCATAAGACAATTCAATTCTATTTGAAAGGCGCTGTTCCACATCAAAATAAAAAGCGTTTTCAAAGGCAAACTTATCTATAAGTTTATATGGGTTTATACCAGATGTTTCAGTAGAAGGCTCAATTTTCCCTGGATTGAATTTATAATAAATACTATTTAAGCCATAGAACAGTTTAAAGTTATTATTTAAATAATGTTTAAAATCATATTTGATATTGAAATTTTGAATGCCTGAATTCCATTTGAATTCAACAAAATTTAATTTTAAACCATAATAATAATCGGAATAAATTAAAGATAGATTAGAGAATAATTTATCAGAAAATAAATGATTCCATCTAAAGTTTAAAACAGCATTTCCGTAGGTATTTTCAAAACTATCAGAAATACTGAAGACATCTCTTCCAAAATATCCTGACAAATAAATATTATTTTTATCATTGAGTTTATAGCTCAATTTGGTATTTAAATCATAGAAATAAGCAATATTTTGATTATCGAAAAGAGGTAAAAATAAATGTGCATAAGAAGATCTACCGCCAAATAGGAAAGACCCTTTTTCTTTTTTGATAGGACCTTCAGCTAAAAGACGACTGGCTACTAAACCAATGCCACCAGTGGCATGGAATTCATTACTATTACCTTCTTTTTGGTATATATCTAATACAGAAGAAACACGTCCACCATATCTTGAAGGGATTCCTCCTTTATACAATTTCAAATCTTTAATGGCATCCGGATTGAAAACTGAAAAAAATCCAAATAAATGTGATGAATTATAAATAGTAGCTTCATCCAAAAGAATTAGATTTTGATCTGCGGCCCCACCACGCACATTAAACCCAGATGAACTTTCTCCAGCAGTTGATACCCCAGGCAGTAAAGTAATGGCTTTAATGACGTCTGCTTCTCCTAAAACCACAGGCAATTGCTTAATTGTTTTAGCCGTTAAAGTATTAACGCTCATTTGAGCATTCGCTATATTTAATTTCTCAACATTTTCAATGATTACAACCTCATCGAGGTTTTGAATTGCTTCTATAAGTTGAAAGTTTTTAGAAATGTTATCGCTTAGATCAATTCTTTCAAAAAGGTTATTGTAACCTAAATAGCTAATAATAATTTCATAGTTCCCTTTTGGAAGTGTAATTGAATAAAAACCATATTCATTGGTAGTGGTGCCTGTATTTAATTCAGGAATAATAATATTAACGCCAATTAGCGTTTCATTATTTTGCTGATCAGATATGGAGCCGCTAAGGGTAAATTTTTCCTGTGCCTGTAAACCGTTCATATTTAGGAGCCAACCTAAACAGATAAAGGTTAAAATATACTTCATTAATTAGCAATTTTTTGACAAAACTATAAAAAAAAAGCCCCATTGAAGGGGCATTAACGTTATTTTATAATTCAATTTTTGTAAGAATATTATTAAATATTTTACTTGGTCTCATACTTTCATTTACCAGTTTTTCATTTGGAAGATAATACCCTCCAATATCTACCGGTGATCCTTGAGCATTATTTAACTCCTTGATGATTTTAGCTTCATTTTCTTCCAAAAGTTTTGCAATCTTACTAAAACGTTCTTTTAATTGCTTGTTTTTTGATTGTGATGCCAAAGCTTCAGCCCAGTACATAGCTAAGTAAAAATGACTTCCTCTGTTATCTAATTCTCCAACATTTCTGGATGGTGATTTTTTGTTATCTAAGAATTTATCGGTGGCTTGGTCAAGGGTATCCGCAAGAATAAGCGCCTTTTTATTGTTATCATGTTCACCTAAATATTCTAAAGACACAGCCAATGCTAAAAACTCACCAAGAGAATCCCAACGTAAATGACCTTCTTCTAAAAATTGCTCCACATGCTTTGGAGCAGAACCACCAGCACCAGTTTCAAATAATCCACCACCATTCATTAAAGGAACAATAGACAACATTTTTGCACTGGTTCCAACTTCCAATATCGGGAATAAATCTGTTAAGTAATCACGTAAAACATTACCAGAAACGGAGATAGTGTCTTTACCTTCTTTAAGCCTTTTGCAAGTATACGTAGTGGCATCAATTGGAGATAAAATTTTTATATCTAAGCCTTTGGTGTCATAATTGGGTAAATATTTATTTACTTTTTTTATCAATTCTTTATCATGTGCTCTTTTGCTGTCTAACCAGAAAATAGCCGGGGTATCTGTAGTGCGCGCTCTTCCTACGGCAAGCTTTATCCAGTCTTGAATTGGCGCATCTTTAACTTGACACATTCTCCAAATATCACCAGCTTCAACCGTATGCTCCATTAATGTTTTGCCCGAAGCATCAATCACTTTCACATGACCATCCGCTTTAATTTCAAATGTTTTGTCGTGTGAGCCATATTCTTCCGCTTTTTGAGCCATGAGTCCAACATTCGGAACTGTTCCCATGGTAGTTGGGTCAAAGGCACCATTTTCTTTACAAAAATCAATCGTAGCCTGATAGATGCCAGCATAACTGCTATCAGGAATAACAGCTTTAGTATCCTGCAGTTTGCCTTCGGCATTATACATTTTTCCAGAGGTACGAATCATGGCTGGCATTGATGCATCTACAATGACATCACTTGGAACATCTAAATTAGTAATTCCTTTTTCTGAATTAACCATCGCAATTGCTGGTCCATTTTTTAAGGCCAAAGCAATATCCGCTTCAATTTCTTCGCGTTTTACTTCGGGTAGTTCTTGAATTTTAGATAATAAATTTGCGAAACCGTTATTAGCGTCTACCCCGATACTTTTTAATACAGAGGCATGTTTTTCAAAAACAGAAGCAAAATAAACTTTAACAGCATAACCAAAAATAATAGGATCAGATACTTTCATCATGGTGGCTTTCATATGTAATGAAAACAAGACACCTTTTGCCTTTGCATCTGCTACTTGCTCTTTTAAAAACTCTAATAAGGCTTTTTTACTCATTACTGTAGCGTCAATAATTTCATCTTTTTGAATCGCTAAATTATTTTTCAAAATAGTTTTGTTCCCATTTAAATCTTTATGCTCTACAATAATAGTAGTTGCAGATTTTAGAGTTATGGATTTTTCGTTATGAGCAAAGTCTCCTTTGGACATAGTAGCAACATGTGTATTTGAATCTTTTTTCCAAGCACCCATACTATGAGGATTTTTTCTTGCGTAATTTTTAATCGCTTTTGGCGCCCTTCTATCAGAGTTACCTTCTCTTAAAACTGGATTAACGGCACTTCCTTTTATTTTGTCATAAGCCGCTTTTACAGCATTATCTTCATCATTCGTCGGGTTATCAGGATAGTCCGGCAGTGCATACCCTTTTGATTGTAATTCTTTTATCGCTTCCTTTAATTGAGGAATGGAAGCACTGATATTTGGTAATTTTATAATGTTCGTATCAGGCTTTTTAGCCAGTTCACCTAATTCTGTTAAGGCATCCGGTACTTTTTGATTTTCTTTTAAGAACTCTGGAAAATTTGATAAAATTCTACCAGCTAGAGAGATATCTTTAGTTTCAATTGTAATTCCTGAAGATTTTGTAAATGCTTTTATTATAGGTAATAATGAATGTGTTGCTAAAGCGGGAGCTTCGTCTGTTTTCGTGTAAATAATTTTTGACATTTTGCGTCTCTATTTTAATTAATATGCTATGAGAAAATCAATAAAAAAATCTAATATTTTTTTGCTTTGCGAAGATACAAAATTTGACTTTTTAAAAAGAGATTATTAGTGCATGAAGTTTAATAAAAGCGCATATTTCATAAAATAAAAAGCTATTAAAAAATTTGATGGGATAATGATACAATTTGCACAATATATTATAAAAAAACAAAAGCCATATCACTATAGAATTTAATCTACTCTGACATGGCTTTCTTTGAAATAACTTTACGTGATCTATTTAACATTGCTGCTAAATCAATTCAACTTTCGTCAAACCTTTCAATTCAAGTTTTTTGTTATTTCAATGAAACATTTTGTGGTGTAATTTTCAATATGCATTGACGTATTACCAAAATGCTTCAGTTTAATTGTTTTTTTTGATCCTATTAATCTTCCTTTCGTTTTCACGTAGGGTTAATTCCTAGCATTGCTCTAAGTTACAGCATTTACTTTCGCTCCTGCTGCTTTTTCAAGCTTTCAACCGCACTAGTTGCCAGCTACTTTCGTGTCTGGGACTTTTTACAGTGTCATGATTCTCTGCTCACACACGCTTACACGTGGCACATCCAAACCTCAAAAAACAATTATTATAAAGAACGTTACTTCATACAGAATTTAATACTAATCCACTTTTGAAATGAAAACAGCTTGCACTGTTATTAAATTCTTTAGCTAAGATAATTTTTCAATTCAAAAAAACAAACTTTGTAAGGTGTTAGATATCAACTTTTTATAAACCATGGTTATTAACAATTGTTCATAAAAAAAGCCTTGAGTATTTTCAAGGCTTTTTATGAATCTGTCAAAGCAGAAACAACTTATATTAGTGTCTTCTTTCTTTGATTCTTGCTTTTTTACCTGTAAGATCTCTAAAGTAGAAAATACGTGCTCTACGTACTTTACCTCTTTTGTTCACTTCAATTTTTTGCAATGCTGGCAAGTTAACCGGGAAGATACGCTCAACACCAATTGTTCCAGACATTTTTCTAATTGTAAAAGTTTCAGTAGATCCTGATCCTCTTCTTTGAATTACTACCCCTCTAAAAAACTGAGTACGCACTTTTTCGCCTTCTCTAATTTCATAGTAAACAGTAATTGTGTCTCCAGCTCCAAACTCTGGGAAGTCCTTTTTTGCTACAAACTCGTTTTGTACAAATTTTACTAAAGATTCCATGTCTTTAAAATTATAATAGTTATTTCAGAACAACATTCACGATTCTCGCCAGAGGTTAACCCGAAAGTGGGTGCAAAGATAATTATTAATTACAAATTCACAATTAATAAGTTTAATTTTTATGGTGTTTCCTTTTGCAGTGCAAAAGGTCAGGCTATTCACTCTATCTTTTGCTGTCACAAAAGGATGCCGCTGCTATCCTTAACACCTAATCTTCCAGTAAATCTGGCCGTTTTTCTTTAGTTATCTGGTAAGCCTGTTCTTCACGCCATTTTTCAATTTCCGGAAAATTACCACTAAATAAGAGCTCAGGTACTTTCATGCCTTTATATTCACGGGGTTTGGTATAAATAGGAGGTGCTAATAAATTATCTTGAAAAGAATCTGTTAACGCCGAAGTTTCATTACCAAGCACACCAGGAATTAATCTTATAATCGCATCGCAAAGTACAGCTGCCGCCAACTCTCCACCAGATAGAACATAGTCTCCAATAGATATTTCTCGGGTTATAAAATGGTCACGTACCCGTTGGTCTACCCCTTTATAATGTCCGCAAAGGATGATGATATTTTTTTTAAGTGATAGGTGGTTAGCCATACCTTGTTTTAAAGTGTCACCATCTGGTGTCATATAAATGACCTCATCATAAGTACGTTTAGCTTTTAAAGCAGAAATACATTTATCGATAGGTTCAATCATCATGACCATACCAGCACCGCCACCAAACTGAGTGTCATCCACAGATTTGTAATTATCACTTGTATAATCTCGAAGGTTATGAAAATGAACCTCTACTAAATGGGCTTCTATAGCACGTTTAAGTATGGAGGCTTCAAAAGGGCTTTTAAGTAATTCTGGTAAAACAGTAATAATATCTATTCGCATAGGTTGTTAAATAGTATGCAAAGATAAGGCAATTGTTTGGGAGTATAAAGAAGGCTTTTTTATATATTTTACTGTTTAAAAAAACTTAAAATGAGATTGTTATTATCCGTTTTTAATTTTATTTTGATATTTCTCCAATGGGTTCTTGCTGTATATACGGATATAAAAAGCTGTTTTGCTATTTCTTGGAGCTTTTTCCCATTAACAAGTAGCGTTAAGACTTCTTGTTCTCTTTTAGTTAATAACGCATATTTCTCTTGCTGAAAATCTGTCTGTTTACCTTTATTTATAGAATCATTTAGTGATTTTAATATGTCACTTATGTTTTCTGAGGGAACTTTAAAAATAGCATTGCCATCTGAATCAACACCTGCGAAAGTGATTTTTTTATTTTGAATGATTTCTGTGTTTTGAGCAGTGTTTTTTAACCATATTTTAGCTTCTATTTCACTTCCAAAATGTTTAGGAGCCAGGCATGATTTTATTTTTTCAAAGGCATCAATAACTCCTAAATGAGGTATTACATTTTCGCCAACAACAAAAGCGCATTTTTCATTTCCGTAAGAAACAATAGGCACATTGACCTTTTTTTCAATCCATAATTGTGTTTCATAATTGAGATCTAAACCATAGTTTTTTTGAATCCATAATGTGTTTTTAGGACGGTATTTTTTATAGAGAGCGGTGTAAATAAGCATTTCTTTTTTAAAGGAAGTAACATTCTCTGGAGAACATAGCCAATTTTGAACAAACAGACTATCGCTGGGGTGGTAAGTGATAATTAAATACTTTCCTTTATATACTATACTCATTAAATACTATTAACTAAGATATGTTAACTGTAAAAAAGTGTTATCTAAGTTTAACGAAGTTAGTCAATAGTTCTTACAATGTCAATCTATTATTGTAGAATGGGCGTTTAAAATTTAAATAGTCTCTTGCAGTTCTTTAAATTCTCCTAATTTTAGAAATAGGTGTAAAATATTGAAGTTTATTTATGCTCACTTGCCTGTTCAATCGCTTCTTTAATGTCTTTTACAACCAAGTCTTTATTTAAAATTGAGAACATATCATTCTTTTCAAAATCTTTCATTAATTCTTCTCGAATTCCAGATAAGATGACTTTTATTCCTCTTGATTTGTAGGATCTAATTATTTCTTTTAAGCTTTGATACCCTGTTGCATCAATTAAAGGAACATAACGCATTCTTATAATAATGACTTTAGGTTGTAAATGTGTATTGATTACTGTTTCTTGAAACTGACGCGCAGCTCCAAAAAATAAGGGACCATTTATTTCATATAACAATACCTCTTTTGGCAAATCTATAAGTTCATCATCAAATAGATGTTCGCCATCAATATTTTCTGATGAAATATTTTGAATTTGAACAGATTCACTCATTCTTTTCATAAACAGAAAACTGGAGAGCACTATGCCAATTTCAATAGCTATAACTAAGTCAAAGATCACTGTTAGGAAGAAGGTGGTTAATAAGATGATGATATCCATTCTATTTCCTTTTAAAATAGATTTGAATTGCCTCCATTCACTCATATGGTAAGCTACAACCATTAAAATTCCTGCAAGACAGGAAAGTGGGATTAACTTGGCGTAAGGGGCAAACAATAACATGATGGCTAATAATACAATAGCGTGAACAATCCCGGCGATTGGAGTTCGACCTCCGTTTTTTATGTTGGTAGCGGTTCTTGCAATAGCCCCAGTAGCAGGGATTCCGCCAAATATTGAAGAAACAATGTTAGCAGAGCCTTGTGCTATTAATTCCATATTTGAACGATGTTTTCCACCAATCATTGAGTCTGAAACAACTGCAGAAAGAAGTGATTCTATACTGCCCAATAATGCAATTGCAAAAGCAGGTTGGATTAAAGACTTGATGGTTTCATAATCTACATTAGGGAAGGATGGTAGACTAAATTGATTTGGAATTTCTCCAAAGTTACTTTCAATGGTATCAACAGGAATTTCAAAAACTTTTACCAGAATGGTTGATAATAAAATGGCAATTATGGAGCCAGGGATTTTTTTTAGTATCTTCTGAAAATATAAAGTGATAATTATGGTAACTGCCGCTATTACGATGGCGTATATATTTACGTTGTCAAAATTTATAAAATAGATCGTCCATTTATCTATGAAATCTGCAGGAACTTTATTAATATGGAGGCCGAAAAAATCATTAATTTGAGATGAAAAAATAATTAATGCGATGCCACTTGTAAATCCAACGATTAAGGAATAGGGGATATACTTTAATAAATTTCCCAGGCGCGCCAAACCAAATCCAATGATGATAATGCCAGCCATAAAGGTCGCTATGGTCAATCCATTTACTCCAAACTCTTGAACAATCCCATAAACGATTACAATAAAAGCGCCGGTAGGACCTCCTATTTGAACTCGACTGCCACCAAAAGTTGAAATTATTATACCGGCAATGATTGCGGTAATGATTCCTTTTTCAGGCGATACGCCAGATGCTATGGCAAAAGCGATTGCTAGAGGAAGTGCAACTATGCCTACTATTAAACCGGAAAGAATATCCTTTGAAAGGGTTTCTTTAGAGATCCCTTCTTTTAAAAGTGAAAATAATTTGGGAATAAATTCATTTTTCATTTTCTGTTTATCGACTGTAAACAAAGTTAGTTAATCTTGCATATAAAGTCATTCAAGTATTGTATAGAATGTATTTATATTTTATAAATAAAATAGGTTCTTGACCATTCTTTAAATTCTTTTGGTTTAAGACTTATATTGATAAATAATTCTGGACAAATTACATGAGGAACACCCCAAAGGTTTATGGCGTTGGTTTTAAAATCACCTGCTTCACTCATTCCAAGGTTTTGTTTCCTATTAATTATTTCCCATTTTGCATTAACTACATCATTACCTGATAAATTACTAAAAAAGAAATCTCGGCTTGGAGTAGCATTAAACTTAATACTGTCTTTGCCAATAGCGACCTTATTTTCCGGATTAACGGTTTCAATAAATAAATCGGGCTTTATTTCAAAAGGGAAATTTAATTGATAATCAGGTCCAATGGATTGGTTGTTAAAATTTAAAAAATTATGGACATATTCATTGGTGACGATACTTTGTTCGCCCACATTTTCAAGATAATAATTGATTTTAAAACCACTATCAAGAAGTACAATTTCTTTTTTTAATTTATAAGCATAGCCCATTAAAAATGGAGAAGTACACGCCATTACTATTTTAGTTTGGGAATGCTCTACCTTAAAAGATAAAGGTTTAACCTCATAGGTGTTTTTAAAGAAGTATGGGGTATTAGTTTTTTTTAATAAGCCAACACCTATTTTATGAAACCAGTCTCCAACAGGCGTTTGATCAAAATTTAATGGTAAATCAATTCCAAATTCATTATAAAATCCTTTACCTGAATCTTGATCTTCTTCATTCTTGCAATTTTCAGATCCAGACAAACAAATGCCATTATATTTTAAACCTATAATCTTACCACAATGATCAAATCTGGCGCCTTGGTAATTTTCTACTGGAAGGTCTACCAATAATTCAAACTGGCTGTTGTCAAGTTTAACAGGCACTTATCAAATGAGTTTTTTAAAGACTAAACAATATTTATTGTTTATTGTTTTTACTGGATTTTTGCTTGTTTAATTCGTCTTGTAGCTGACGTCTCACTTTTTGCTCACGTTCTAAAGCTGTTTTTCTGTGCTCTTCAAATTCTTCTTCCAATTCTTCAAGAGCGCGTCGGGCATCTTTCGTCACAACATTACTGTTATTAAATTTATAGATGAAGAATAACAAGAAAGCCAATAATGCGCCAATAATAGTCCATAATAGAACATTGTAACCCGTTTTACTTATCTGCATTCCAAATAAAGACATACTGTTTTTTTCCGATTCAGTTTTATCTAAATCGCCCTGTGTATTGCTAAGGTTGGTCTTTAACTCAGTTATTTCTTTGGATTGATTTAGTACAATGGTTTGTGTATCTATCAACTCTTTATGAACGGCTTTTAATGAGTCCAGTGTATGTGCTTTTAATTCATACAACCAATTGCGCTTCATAACTTTATAGGCTTGCCCGCGTTCGTCGTTCCAACTACTGGATTTTTGAATAATGTATTCAAACTGATTGTCAATGGTGCCGCTATCTAATGAAAGTTTTTCTTCTTCTTGAGTTGTTTGTGCAAAAGAGCTAAGTGTCCCTAAAAAAAGACAAATTAAAACAACAGATGATTTGATGTAATTCATGTTAGAAATGGTTATGTTAAACTATAATGTTACGAAGTTAAAAAATAATGTTTAGTAATGTTCTTAAAAAGTAACAAAAAAGCCTCGAACATTGAGGCTTTAATATATACGAAATAAAAAAAAGTTTAGATGTTTTTATACTAGTAATATGTGTAACGTCTAACTTTTGAAATGTATTTGGCTAATCTTATAACCTGATGGCTATAACCATATTCATTGTCATACCAAATGTATAACACTGCGTTTTTTCCATCTGGTCTCACAATAGTCGCTTTGCTGTCATAAATTGAAGGAGCGGAGGAACCGACAATATCTGTGGATACTAGTTCGTCGCTCATTTCATATTTTATTTGTTCAACTAAATCACCTTCAAGGGCATATTTTTTTAATACGGCATTGATTTCAGTTACGGACGTTGGTTTTTCTAGTTCTAAATTTAAAATAGCTAAAGAGCCGTTCGGAACAGGAACTCGAATCGCATTTGAAGTTAGCTTACCTTCTAAAGTAGGTAAGGCTTTTGCTACGGCACTTCCAGCACCTGTTTCAGTGATTACCATATTTAAGGCTGCAGCACGACCCCGACGGTATTTTTTATGATAATTATCAACTAAATTCTGGTCATTGGTATAGGCGTGAATAGTTTCTAAATGACCACTTTTTACGCCATAAGAATCTTCAACAGCTTTTAAAACTGGTGTTATGGCATTAGTAGTGCAGGAAGCCGCTGAAAAAATAGAAACTTTATCAGGATTGTAATCTAAGTGATTCACACCATGAACAATATTTGGAACCCCTTTACCTGGCGCCGTTAAAAGTACTTTGTCGACACCTTTAGATTTTAAATGTTTACTTAAAGCTTCTTTATCTCTGAAAGCACCCGTATTATCAATAACTAATGCATTTTTGATATGATATTTAGTGTAATCAATATCTTCAGGCTGATTAGCAGAAATAATATGAACAGTGGTGCCATTAATAATAAGCGCTTTATTTTTTAAATCTACTGATACTGTACCAGAAAAATCTCCGTGTACAGAATCATTGCGCAATAACGCGGCTCTCTTTTCAAGCGTGATTTCATCAGACTCTCCTCTGACAACGATAGCTCTTAATCTCAATTGAGTGCCTTTACCTGTTCTGGCCATGAGTTCACGAGCAACCAAACGACCTATTCTTCCAAATCCATATAAAACCACATCTTTAGGTTGTATATCTGAATTTTTACCCGCCCCTTTTAGTTTTCTAACAACAAAGGCGGTGGCATTGGAATATTTACCACCTTCTAACTGATATTCATAAGTGAGTTTCCCTATGTCAAGTTTGGCTGGCGGCACATCAAGGGTTTTAATAGCTTGAGCAATTTCAACGGAGTCAAAAATGGAAATTGGTTTTTGAACAAATTTTCCGGCGTATTCGTGCAAGTTTAAAATTTGGCTCACATTTTTGTCCATTAATTGGTTTCTGAAAAGAACCAGCTCAATGGATTTGTCATACCAAAGGTCACTAACAATTTTAATAAATTCTACAGTCGCACGTCGTCTGTCTGCTTGAAAGACGAGTTCTTTCTCATAAGTTTTGTTAAAACTCATTGTTTAAAAGGTTTAGTTTGTTTTTAAAATTTTGGCAAAAATACTATATTTCAAACGTTTTCGTAGCGTATTTTATTAAAAAAATAAACCTCTTTAGAAGGTGCTAAAGAGGTTTAGAAATCAAAAATTTAATTACAGTTATTATCTAAAATTATAGCGTTCTTTTTCGCCATTGGTATTAATAAGTTCAATTCTTAAAGATTCATAAGAGGATCTGTTTTTAAGAATATTTTGCGCATCATCAATCGTTTTAATTTTGACATCATTAATAGAGGTAATGATAGAACCTTCTGCCACACCATTATTTTTCCAATAATCAGCATATTTAGTATCCAGTTGTACTATTTTGATACCGTTTGAGGCATTTAATTTCTTTAAATCTTCAGATTTTGCATTTTTAACTTGCCCAACCAGAGGCAAAGTCATCGTGTTATTTTTAAACAAAGTAACAGGGAATGTTTTAAGCTGACCATCTCTTGAAATAGTTAAACTCACAACATCATTAGGACGTTTAGCACTTAAATGACCTGTTAAATCTGAGAATTTTGAAACTTTAATATTATCAATCTCTTTAATAATATCTCCTTTTTTCAGGCCTGCTTTTTCAGCGCCAGAATCTTCAACTACGTTATCTACATACACACCTTGAGTGTCTTCAATGCCTATTTTTTCTGCAATACCGCTATTTAATGCACCACCGGTAATTCCTAAGATACCATTTTGAACATTTCCATATTCCATGATGTCTTCAATAACTTTTCTGGCAATATTACTTGGAACAGCAAAGGAGTATCCAATATAAGAACCTGTTTGTGAGGAAATGGCGGTATTAATTCCAATAAGGTCACCATTACTATTGACTAGCGCACCACCTGAATTGCCTGGGTTTACCGCTGCATCCGTTTGTATAAATGATTGGGAATTACTGCCAGATAAATCTCTTGATTTAGCGCTAATAATACCAGCAGTAACCGTTGATGTTAAGTTAAACGGATTACCCACAGCCAAAACCCATTCCCCAATTCTAACTTGGTCAGAATCTCCAAAAGTGGCATAGGGTAATGTGTCGTCTGCTTCAATTTTAATTAAGGCGATATCTGTTTTAGGATCAGATCCAATAATTTTTGCTGCATAAGTCTTATTATTGTTTAAAGTTACTGACAACTCTTGAGAATTGTCAATAACATGATTGTTTGTAACAATATAGCCATCCGCTGTAATAATGACCCCTGACCCTGTGCCTATTTGAGCACGTTGTGTACTTCTTCCATAAAATAAATCCTCTATGGTCATTTGATTAGAACTTACTGCTAAGTTCTTGACATTTACTACTGTATTAAGGCTTTTTTCAGCAGCAAGCGTTAAGTCTGGTGCATTGTAAGTACTATTTAAATTACTTGTATTATTTGTTGTTACAAATGCGGGTTGTGCTTCAGTAGTAGTCAGAACCATACTTTTGTTTCCTTCTAAAAACAGTTTGTAGGCGCCTAATGTTATGATTCCACCTAGTGCAGAAACAACAACTAAAGTTAAAATCTTCTTCATAATTATTAGTTTAAATTTAATTGATTAACGATTAAAATTAATTAATTATTGAATGGTCATTTCAACTTTAACGATGATTTAACAATCCAAAAAACAGTTTATATTTATATATTTGTCATTAATTATGCTACAGACATTTTATAAATATCAAGGTACAGGAAATGACTTTGTGATGATTGATAATCGTCAAGAGTTGTTTGATAAAAGTGACACTAAACGCATTGCGTTTTTATGTGATAGGCGTTTTGGTATAGGTGCTGATGGACTTATTTTATTGGAAAAACATAAAAAGTTTCATTTTAAAATGGTTTATTATAACGCCGATGGAAATGAAAGTACCATGTGTGGTAATGGCGGGCGTTGTTTGGTGGCATTTGCAAAGCAGTTAGGTATAATTTCTAATAAAGCAACTTTTGAAGCAATTGATGGTATACATTTCGCTGAAATTAAAAATGGTTTAGTAAAACTTCAAATGCAGGATGTGGCTATCATAGAGAAACACGATCATCATGTATTTTTAAATACGGGTTCACCGCATCATGTGCAATTTGAAGAGCATATTAAAGATTTTGATATCAAATCCAAAGGATCAAAAATCAGATATGGCAGTCCGTATAATGCTGAAGGTAGTAATGTGAATTTTGTGAAAAAAATAGAGGATGCTACCTATGCAGTAAGAACTTATGAGCGTGGTGTTGAAGATGAAACTTTGTCATGCGGTACAGGTGTAACGGCCGTGGCGTTGGCAATGAATTATTTAGGAGAGACCAATCAAAACCTTGTGAAACTACAAACACAAGGAGGTGAATTACAAGTAACTTTTATAAAAGAGGGAGATACTTATAAAAACGTGTGTCTTATTGGTCCAGCTACTTTTGTTTTTAAGGGAGAAATATGATTACATTAAAAGGGAAACATATTTATTTGCGTGCTTTAGAGCCTGAAGATTTAGAGTTTATTCATTCGGTTGAAAATGACGAAATGCTGTGGGAGCTAAGTAATACGATAACTCCCTATTCTAAATTTTTGATTAAACAGTATCTGGAACATTCACATAAAGACATTTTTGAAGTAAAACAATTAAGATTAGTCATTTCAAATTATGACGATAAAGCCATAGGAATGATTGATTTATTTGATTTTGATTTTAAAAACAGTAGAGCAGGGGTAGGTATTTTGTTAAAGGAAACCACGGATAGACAAATGGGTTATGGTAAAGAAGCACTTCAGTTATTAACAAATTATAGTTTTACTCATTTAGGGTTGCATCAGTTATATTGTAATATTTCTGAGGAAAATGAGGCTAGTATCAAATTATTCAGCAGTCAAGGTTTTAATAAAATTGGACTCAAAGAAGATTGGAACTATGTTAATGGAAACTATAAAAATGAATATATATTCCAACTATTAAATAAATAAATGTATTTTAAAAAAATTCTTCTTGCTATTGCACTTTTGGGTTTAGTGGTGGCAGCCTTTTTTTCCTATTTCGTTTATAGTGCTATGTTTAAGCCAAACACCGCATTTAATAATGAGAGTGCCTATATTTATATTCCTACCAACGCATCTTATAGTTATGTGCATGACCAACTGGAACCTTTGTTAAAAGATATTGATAAGTTCGATGCACTGGCAAAACAAAAAAAGTACATCACAAATATAAAAGCAGGTAGATTTGTTATAAAAAAGGGTATGAATAACAATGAAATTATTACGTCTATTAGAAGTAATAATTTACCCATTAAAGTGTCTTTTAACAATCAGGAAAACCTAAAAAAACTGGCAGGCAGAATTAGTATTCAAATTGAAGCGGATAGCTTATCAATATTAAATGCGATGTTAGATGAAACCTTTTTAAGTAAACATGATTTTAATAATGCAACCGCTTTAGGGATGTATATCCCTAACAGTTATGAATTTTTCTGGAATACGTCTGCAGAGCAATTCAGAGATAGAATGCTTAAGGAATATAATCGTTTTTGGAATAATACGCGTATTAATAAAGCCAAAGATATTGGGCTTAATCCTTCACAAGTAATTGCATTAGCTTCCATTGTTTATGAAGAATCTAAAAAAGCGGATGAGCAACCCATTATTGCTGGCGTCTATTTAAATAGATTAAAAGTGGGTATGCCATTGCAAGCTGATCCAACTATAAAATTTGCGGCCTATCAATTGCCTGAAAACAATGGAAAAGTGATAAGAAGGGTTTTAAATGTTCATAAAGACATAGATTCCCCATATAACACCTACAAATATGCGGGTTTACCTCCTGGGCTTATAGCCATGCCGGATTTATCAGCTATTGAGGCGGTCTTAAATTATGAAAAGCATGGCTATTATTATTTTGCTGCGGATGCGAATAGATTGGGATATCATAAATTTGCTAAAACACTTTCACAGCATAATGTGAATGCTAGAGACTATCAAAGGTATTTATCTTCACAAGGAATAAAAAATTAGTTTTGTTTGTTAAACTGAAATATTTTTTACCCTTTCTGTTCATATCATATGGTTCTTTTTCTCAATCAAAACTTAATTTGTTTTTAACTCCAAGTGATACTTTAAATAAGCCAAGACGGAATTCAGTCGTTATTTCTGAAGCTGCTTTGGCTAGTATAACACTTATAGGCTTGAATCAATTATGGTATGCTGATTATGAAAAATCTGCATTGCATGCCATAAATGATAATAATGAATGGCTGCAACTGGATAAGTTTGGACATGTCTTTTCATCATATCAATTAGGAAAGTTTGGGGCTGACGCCCTTCAATGGAGTGGTGTAAATAAAAAAGGGCAATTGATCTATGGGGGTACTTTAGGATTTGTTTTTCTCTCCACAGTAGAAATATTTGATGGCTATTCAGAAGAATGGGGCTTTTCTTGGGGTGATGTGGCGGCCAATGGTCTTGGCACAGGATTATATATTGGGCAGGAATTATTATGGAATGAACAGCGAATTTCTTTAAAGTTCTCTTTTCATCAAACAAAATATGCTTCTCAAAACCCTGAGAAGTTAGGAAATGGGTTTCAAGAGCAACTATTAAAGGACTATAATGGACAAACATATTGGTTAAGTGTTAATTTAAAATCATTTTTCAATGAATCTAAACTACCCTCTTGGCTCAACATTGCCTTTGGTTATGGGGCAGAAGGGATGTTGAGTGGTGTGAAAGATATTGACAATCAGTTGTTAACAAATACCAACCGGTACAGACAGTATTATTTAAGTTTTGATGTAAATTTGGAAAATATCAAAACCAATTCTCATGTTTTAAAGACTGTTTTGAGCATTTTTAATACGATAAAAGTCCCATTTCCTGCCTTAGAATTTACCCAAAAAGGGTGTGTATTTCATCTGTTGTACTATTAAAAAATACACATAATCGATTAATTTTGAAATAATTAAAAAATTGTGTAATTTTGCACGCTCAAATTTTCAAGCAATTTTATAATTATAATTTGCTGAAGAAATGTAGATTTTATGAATAAAAGTATTGCAAGTTATTTAACAGTATCACTTACAATATGTGTTTTATTGTATGTTTCGCTTTCATCAAATAAAGCGATTGATTCAAGTAAGTACTCAACCGCTGGCTTAGTATTAAATTATAAGGTAAGCCAAAATGCAGAAACCGCATCTAGTGATCTAGCATTATTAACCTCAAATAAATCTTATTCTCCATATTTAGGAAAATCATTTGTAGGATTCAAAGAGGCTTTGGCTTTTAAAGAGTCTAGGGGAGATTATTTTACAGTGAATAGTTTTGGCTATTTGGGTAAATACCAATTCAGCAAGGAAACTCTTAGATTAATTGGTGTTTACGATTCTGACCAATTCTTAAAAGATCCTGAGCTTCAAGAAAAAGCTTTCATAGCCAATGCTGAGCGTAATAAATGGATATTGCGTCGTGATATTCGAAATTTTACTGGTAAAAGGGTTAACGGTATTCTAATTACCGAGTCTGGTATTTTAGCTGCGGCTCATTTAGCTGGAGCTGGGAGTGTTAAAAATTATCTAAGAAGTTATGGAACAGATAATTTTGCAGATGCTTATGGGACGACTATTGAGTATTATATGAAACGGTTTTCTGGTTATGATACCTCGTTTTTAAAGCCAAATAAAAAAGCAAAAGCAACTTCCGCTTAGTGAAAAAATAATTAATTTTTATGAATTATAAATATTGCAGGCCTTTTGTGAAGGTCTACAATGTTTTTTTTCCATGCATTAGCTGTTTGTGTTTTAATAAATTCTGTAGGTAAAGTAATGTCACAAGCTACACAAATAAAGGTGTTTGGTTCAAGTGTATTACAAAGGTCTTCCAGAAGTTTATTGTTTCTATAAGGTGTTTCAATAAAAATTTGAGATTGATTGTGTTCAAATGAGATTCTTTCTAACCGCTTTAACTCTTTTTTTCTATCATCTTTATCAATTGGTAAATACCCATTAAAAGCAAAGTTTTGACCATTCATTCCAGAGCTCATTAAAGCCATTAAAATAGAAGACGGACCAACTAAAGGAACCACTTTAATATTGTTTTGATGTGCCATTTTAACCACCTCAGCTCCAGGGTCTGCGATACCAGGACAACCGGCTTCTGATAAAAGCCCCACATTGATACCTTTTATACAGGGATCTAAAAATTCTGGGATTAAATTTGCGTCAGTATATTTATTAAGAATGAATATTTTTAAAGATGATTGTGATTTCCCTGAATTAATTTTTTTTATAAATCTCCTGGCTGTTTTTTCGTTTTCGACTATATAAACATTCGTCTCTTCAATAGTTTTTTTAACAGAAATAGGTAATACTTCCAAGGGCTCATTGTCTCCTAGAGTAGTTGGTATGAGGTAAAGTTTTCCTTTTACAGTAGTCATAATAAAAAAGTTCTGATAGGTTCTAAACTAAAAATACTAAATATTTTAGCAGGAAAATAGCTAAATGAATGATTTTGCAATAATTGTGCAAGCTTCATCAAGCATTTTAAAAACATCTTCAAAACCATGATCGCCTCCATAATAAGGATCTGGAACATCAAAGTTTTGATTCGGATAAATTTCGTTCAAAATAAATTTAACCTTGCTTTTATCTTGTTCGCTTCTGGCCATTGAAATGACATTTCTGTAGTTAGAATCATCCATTACATAAATTAAATCAAAGGCATCAAAGTCGTTGACACTAAATTGGCGACCTTTTAGGTTTGAAATATCAATACCATATTTTTTACCCACTGCAATGGATCTTCTGTCCGGGGGATTGCCAACGTGGTAATTGGCGGTACCAGCAGAATCTATTAAAAAGGTGTTTACTGGAAGTTTTGATTTTAGAATACCTTCAGCTAATGGTGAACGGCAAATATTCCCCAGGCAAACCATTAAAATTTTAGTCATTATAATGAAATGTTAAACGGATAGTTTTTTGCTAATATCTTCAACATATTTTCTGAATTGTTTATCAGTTGAAGATAAATTATCTACTGTTTTACACGCATGAAGAACGGTTGCATGATCTCTTTTTCCTATTTGAGAGCCAATACTTGCTAATGAGGCCTTGGTGAATTTTTTAGCAAAAAACATAGCTAATTGTCTGGCTTGAACAATATGGCGTTTTCTGGTTTTAGATTGTAAAGTATCGACATCCATTTGGAAATAATCTGAAACTATTTTTTGAATGTAGTCAATAGAAACTTCACGTTTGGTATTTTTAACAAACTTTTCTACTATTTGTCTGGCTAAATCAAGAGTAATCTCTTTTTTATTGAATGATGATTGTGCAATTAAAGAAATAATAGCGCCTTCTAATTCTCTGACATTTGATTTGATATTCTTAGCAACAAATTCAATAATATCATCCGGCATATCAACACCATCACGATATAATTTGTTTTTTAAAATTGAGACACGTGTTTCGAAATCCGGATTTTGTAATTCTGCTGAAAGACCCCATTTGAAACGTGACAATAATCGTTGTTCAATATCCTGCATATCAACAGGCGCTTTATCACTTGTTAAAATAACCTGTTTACCGTTTTGATGTAAATGATTAAATATGTGAAAGAATACGTCTTGAGTACCTGATTTCCCAGAAAGGAACTGAACATCATCAATAATTAATACATCAATGATTTGATAAAAATGAATAAAATCATTTCTGTTATTTTTCTTTACTGAATCAATATATTGTTGCGTAAATTTTTCGGCAGAAATATATAAAACGGTTTTTTCTGGATACCTGTCTTTAATATCAACACCAATGGCATGCGCCAAATGCGTTTTGCCTAATCCAACACCGCCAAATATAAGTAAAGGGTTAAATGATGTTCCTCCTGGTTTGGTAGCAACAGCTAATCCTGCACTACGTGCCAATCTGTTGGAATCACCTTCCAAGAAGTTTTCAAAACTGTAATTTGGATTTAACTGAGATTCTATTTTTACATTACGTATTCCTGGAATAACAAAGGGATTGCGTAATTCTGGGTTTTTATTGTTAAGCGGGATATCTACTTCTTGCGCTCTTACAGCGGTTCTGTTTGAACTTGGAATTTTTTCAGTAAAAGGTTGTTTGTTGCCATACGTGTTTTCCATTTTTATAATGTAAACAAGTTTGGCTTTTTCGCCGAGTTCTTTTGTTAAGGATACTTTTAGGATTTTAACATAATGTTCTTCGAGCCATTCATAAAAGAATTTACTAGGCACTTGAATACTTAAAGCATTATCGGCTAGTTTAACTGCTGAAATTGGTTCGAACCAAGTTTTATATGCTTGCGGTTGAATATTATCTTTTATGAATTCAAGACAGTTATTCCATACCGATTGCGCAGTTTTACTCATTAATTTTGCTTTATGGTTTGTTAGTTAGATTATAAAACAGAGAAGTTAATTCTCAATCCCTCTTTAGTTTGACAAATATGTGAACAAATTTCTTAAAAAAAAAATCATTTACTATTGAATATTAAGAATTTTTTCCTCATGTTTAATCTTTAGTCCAAAGTACAAAAAAAATATTTAACGATTCCTGTTTTATGTCATGAAAAACCAATTAAAATGCGATGAAATACAAATAAGGGTCCGTTATGGAGAAACTGATCAAATGGGTGTCGTTTATCATGGGAATTACGCATTATATCTAGAAATAGGACGAATTGAATGGTTGCGAAAATTAGGGGTATCTTATAAAAAAATGGAAGAAAGTGGAATTATGTTGCCTGTAGTTTCCATGTCACTAAACTTTAAAAAATCAGCGTGTTATGATGACCTAATTAATGTAAAAACCCAACTCAAAAATAGGCCTACAGCAAAGATAGAATTCGACTATGAAATTACAAGTGAGAATGGTCAAATTATTGCCCTGGCAAATGTGGTTTTGGCTTTTATTGATATGAAAACGAATAGACCTGTTAGAGCTCCACAATATATATTGGACCTGATTAATGATTAATTTAAATTTGTTGAATAGTCACTTCGTACAAATTTTCAAATAATTCTAAAACAGTTGAAGCTTCTTTTTTTCTAACGGATAGCGTAATTTGGCAGTTTAATTCTAACTTCTGATTTAAGATATCTAAGTTTTTTTCTTTGATTATTCTCATGACTTTATTCATGTTTTTATAATCAAAGGTTATGAGATATGCGATATTTATTGTTTTATCAATAATTTCCGAGCATTCTAATGCTTGTTGAGCAGTCGTTTTATAAGCAGTAATTAAACCACCTACCCCTAATTTTGTACCTCCAAAATATCGCACCACAACTATTAAAACATTAGTTACTTCAAAAGATTGAATCTGTCCATAAATTGGCATACCGGCTGAATTATTGGGCTCACCGTCATCATTTGCTCTAAAAACTATAGTTTCAGTTCCTATTTGATAGGCATAGCACCAATGTCTTGCTGTATGATGTTTTTTTTTTAATTCTGCTATATGAGTTTTTACTTCATCTTCATGTAATAATGGGAAAGCATATCCAAAAAACTTACTACCTCTATCCTTAAACAGAACTTCTTCAGATGCTTTTTCAATGGTTTTGTATGTGTCTTGTTCAGTCAAAAGTTAAAATAATTCCTTTTTTGTTTTAAACAGGGTTGTGATGTCTTCGCTCGAGGGATTTAAATTCCAAACATGATAACCTAATTTGGCGGCAGTTGTAATGTTATCCTTGTTGTCATCTATGAATAAGGTGTTCTCAGCTTTGATTTTGTTATCTTTTAAAACAAATTCAAAAATATCAGCATTAGGCTTTCTTAAATTAATTTCATGAGATAAGTAGAACTTATCAAAACTGTTTTTGAAACTATCATATATGGTAATGTTTTTTTTAACCCAATCAATATGAAGTTCATTGGTATTGCTTAATAATATGAGCTTATAATTAGATGTCTTTTTAAGATTAATTAAAAAATCTAACCGGTCTAAGGGAAAATCTTTCAGCATAAAATTCCATACTTCAATAATTTCTTCAGGACTTAGGTGCGTAAAATTATCTGAATAAAACTCTATAAATTCATCCGTAGATATTAACCCTTGTTCATATAAAGAATTGACTGCAGTCATTTCTTCTGGTATATTTTTAATTTTTAATATTTTGAGGCTGTTATTGAATGCACCTTCCAAATCAAGGTTTAAGAATATATTTCCAAAATCGAACACTATATTTTTAATCATTTAAATATATTTTTAAAATATCCTCTTTTATGAATCTCTCAGAAATTAACTTACCTGAAAAAATGGGAGCCTTCACGCCTTGTTTGAAGAAAATATCTCCAACAAAAACTCGTGCTTCATCCCATAACTTGGCATCAATAAAAAGTTGCAGGGTTTTGCATCCTCCTTCAATAATCACAGATGTAATCTCATGTTCAAATAATAATGAGAGGATTTGCTCCGTTGTATTGCATTGTGAATTTTTTTTCAGGTCGTTATTGATAATTATGGTTTTGGCTTCGTCATTCAGGACATTATACTTCGTGATTAGTTGATTTTTTTTGTCAATTACTATTCTGATTGGGTTTTCTCCAGTCCAGTCTCTAACTGTTAAGCTTGGATTATCTTCAAAAACGGTGTTAATTCCAACTAAGATTGCTTGTTCTTCAGCGCGCCATTTATGAACTAACTGTCGGGAATATAAGTTAGTAATCCACACAGGTTTTAAGGAATATTTTGAAGCAGGAGCAATAAAACCATCTTTTGTCTCAGCCCATTTCAAAATTACATAAGGTCTTTTTTTATTGTGAAACGTAAAAAAGCGTTTATGATGTTCTTTACATACATTCTCTAATACACCAACAATGACCTCGCAACCAGCATCCCTAAGTCTTTCAATGCCTTTACCTGCTACTTTTGTATTATCATCAACACATCCAATAACAACTTTAGGTATTTTATGAGCAATGATTAAATCACTGCATGGTGGCGTTTTACCGTAATGACTGCAAGGCTCAAGAGTAACATATAGTGTCGCATGTTTTAAAAGTGACTTGTCTTGAACTGAATGAATGGCATTTACTTCCGCATGATCACCACCATATTTACTTGTATAACCTTCACCAATAATAATATCATTATGCACAATAACGCTTCCAACCATGGGATTTGGACGTGTTGTTCCCAAGCCATTTTTAGCAATTTCTATACATCGTTTTATGTATTTTTCATGTATATTCACATCGCAAAAATAAGATTAAAAAATGGGGATAAACAATTTCATTATAAGAGAAATTCAGCCTAAAGATAATGCGCAAATAGAAAGTGTTATCAGAGCCTGTTTTCATGAGTTTAAAATACCATTAGTTGGTACGGCCTATGAAGATGAAGAAACGCCACATATGTTCGAATCTTATCAAAATGAAAAAGAGGCCTATTTTGTAATTGAGGCTGATGGGGAAGTGCTAGGTGGTGGTGGTGTTAAAGCTCTTAAGGACTATGATTCAATGGACGTATGTGAAATTCAAAAAATGTATTTTTCTCCAAAAGTTAGAGGAAAAGGATTTGGTAAACTTTTGTTTAATAAATGCATGCAAAAGGCAAAGGAATTAGGTTATAAAAAATGTTATTTAGAGTCAGCTCCTCAACTAAAGGCAGCCATTCATATTTATGAATCTTTTGGATTTAAACATTTAAATGGAGCATTAGGAAATACAGGTCATTTTTCATGTGGCGTTTGGATGATTAAAGATTTATGAAATTAAGAGAATTAAAAGAATTATTTCAAAAGGAATTAACCGGTTTGTACGATGTCGAAGAGATTGATAGTTTCTTTTATATTCTGATTGCATATTATTTAGGATTAAAACGTATTACGTTAGCATTAAAACCAGATATTTCTTGTTCTGAAGAAGATCTTGAAATCATTTTAAAGGGATTAGAATCTTTAAAAAATGAAATTCCAGTCCAATATATTATTGGAGAAACAGAATTTTTTGGATTACCCTTTGAGGTGAATTCGAATGTTTTAATACCTAGACCTGAAACTGAAGAATTGGTAGATTGGATTATTAAGACTCTAAAGATAATTTCAAGCAAGGATAACCTCCATATTTTAGACATTGGCACGGGAAGCGGATGTATTGCGGTGTCATTAGCTAAAAACTTAAATCATGCTCATGTCTATGCTTTAGATGTAAGTGAAGAAGCACTTAAAGTTGCAAAAAGAAATGCCACCTTGAATGATGTCTCAATTGAGTTTACTCAGGTTGATATTTTAAAGCCAGAAACATGGAATACAGTATTTAAAAACTTAAAATTTGATGTAATAGTATCTAATCCACCATATGTGCGTGCATTGGAAAAAGCGCAAATGAAATCTAATGTGGTAAATAATGAACCTCATGTCGCGTTATTTGTAGAAAATAATGATCCTTTAATATTTTATAAAGCCATCACAAAACATGCTGTTGATAATTTGGCCGCCAAGGGCTATTTGTTTTTTGAAATCAATGAGTATCTTGGAAACCAGATGATACAATTATTAAAATCATATAATTTCGATGGTATCGAATTAAAACAGGATATTTTTAAAAAGGATAGAATGATTAAAGGAAAAATTAGTAAATGACGATAGAAGAACAAATACAGAAACTGAGAATAGAATTAAGTGAACATAATTACAATTATTATGTGCTCGATAACCCTACAATTTCGGATTATGAGTTTGATAATAAGCTTAAAGAACTTCAAAGTTTAGAAGCTAAATATCCAGAATTTTATGATGCTAATTCGCCAACGCAAAGAGTTGGCGGTGAAATAACCAAGAATTTTGAAACCATTCCCCATGAGTTTCGCATGTATTCTTTAGACAACTCATATTCAAAGGAAGATTTAAATGATTGGGAGGCTAGAATAAAAAAGCTCATTGATGGGGATATTCATTATACCTGTGAACTTAAATATGATGGCGCCTCCATCAGTTTAACCTATGAGAATGGAATTTTAGTGAGAGCTTTAACCAGAGGTGACGGTTTTCAAGGAGATAATGTTACAGCTAATGTGAAAACCATAAAATCAGTGCCTTTAAAACTAAAAGGCGATTTTCCTAAAAAATTTGATATCCGCGGTGAAATTGTGTTGCCTTTTGAGGGTTTTAATAAAATGAATGAAGAGCGTATTGAAATTGGTGAGGAACCCTACAGAAATCCTAGAAATACGGCTTCAGGAAGTTTAAAACTACAAGACAGTGCAGAAGTTGCAAAAAGACCTTTGGACTGTTTGCTATACCATTTAATAGGAGCAAACCTTCATATGCAAACACAATTTGAAAGTTTGGAAAAAGCCCGGCAATGGGGATTTAAGGTTCCTGAAGCAGCAAAATTATTAAGTTCCTTAGATGAAGTGTTTGAGTTTATAAATTATTGGGATATCCATCGTCATGATTTACCCTATGAAACCGATGGCGTGGTTATTAAAGTGAATAGTTTGGCGCAACAGGAAGAATTAGGCTATACCGCGAAATCACCAAGATGGGCGGTAGCATATAAATTTAAAGCCGAGCAAGTTTCAACCAAATTAAATAGCATCTCTTATCAAGTAGGAAGAACAGGGGCTATTACACCGGTAGCCAATTTAGAGCCTGTAGAACTGGCAGGAACTATAGTAAAGCGCGCCTCTTTGCATAATGCGGACCAAATAGAAAAACTTGATATCAGAGTAGGAGATGAGGTTTTTGTTGAGAAAGGCGGAGAAATTATTCCTAAAATTATAGCGGTTGATTTAACAAAAAGAAAGTCAGAATCTGAGCGGACAGTTTATATTACTCATTGTCCAGAGTGTCATACCGAACTGGTAAGGCAGGAAGGTGAAGCTCAACATTATTGCCCTAATTACAACGGATGTCAACCTCAAATTATAGGACGTATTCAGCATTTTATTTCCAGAAAGGCCATGGATATTGAAGGTCTTGGTGGCGAAACGGTGGCTTTATTAGTCAATGCAAGCCTTATTAATAATTATTCAGATTTGTATGAATTAACTAAGGAGCAGGTTATACCCTTAGAGCGGATGGCTGAAAAAAGTGCAGATAATTTGGTGGAAGGCATTAATAAGTCAAGAAACATACCTTTTGAACGTGTTTTATATGCTTTGGGCATAAGATATGTTGGTGAAACAGTAGCTAAAAAGCTGGCTAAGCATTATAAAAGTATTGATGCATTGTCCAAGGCTACTCAAGATGATTTAGTCAATGTAGATGAAATTGGAGTGAAAATTGCAGAAAGCGTTCAAGAGTTTTTTAAATCAGAAGCTAATATTAAAATAATTGATAGGTTAAAACAACAAGGCTTACAATTAGAAATATCAGCAGAGCAATTAGAAGGTCAAAGTGATAAGCTGAAAGGAGAAATAATCGTTATTTCTGGGGTCTTTGAAACAATGTCAAGAGATGAAATAAAAAAACTCATTGAAGATAATGGCGGGAAGGTGAGTAGCTCAATATCTTCAAAAACTAGTTTTATTGTTGCTGGAGAAAATATGGGTCCGAGTAAGAAATTGAAGGCTGAACAATTAAATATTACATTAATAAATGAAAATGAATTCTTACAAAAAATAAAATAAAATAAAATAATAACGATAAAATGTAAAATTTTAACGATTAATTGTAAATAATTTTTTATATTTACACTTTAATCATAAAATAATAGTCATGAATAAGTTAAAAGTCATGGTTAGTTTAGTATTATTAGTTTATTTAGGCTTTGTTGTTTTTCAATTTAGCAGCAATGAATATTGGGCTAATGCTTTAGACGCTTTGATATTGCCCTTAATTAGCATAGCCTACTTTCAAAGTAGCAAAAAGCCTAATTTATATTTTTCTGTATTTTTGATTTGTTATTCTGTTTCAGACTTAATGATTTTTATTATTGATTTTATACCATATTCTTA
>JAHENA010000031.1 GCA_024643405.1 Flavobacteriales bacterium
AGGCGAAAATTTAACAAGTAGTATTATGACAACAAAAGATTTAAATCCATCTGAATACAATCAATTTTACAGCAGCTATATTAATCTGATTCCAAAAGAACTTGAACTCATGAATGGTTATAATATGGGATTGGAACATGTTACAGATTTTTTCAAATCTATATCTGTAGATAAACTCACTTTTAAATATGAAGACGATAAGTGGACCGTTAAAGAAATATTTCAGCATATTATTGATACCGAACGCATTTTTATGTATCGCTGTTTACGTATCGCGAGACATGACCAAACGCCATTAGCAGGTTTTGATCAAGATGATTATATACTGCCTTCTTTAGCAAATAATAAATCTATCGAATTATTATTGGAAGAATATCGAACAGTGAGGCAAAATTTTATTGTTTTACTGAAAGGTTTAAATGAAACAGATTTGAAATTTGTTGGTAATGCAAATGGGAGTAATTTATCTGCCAGAGCTGCAGCATTTATAATTCTGGGTCATGAACTTTGGCATATAAAAATTATAAAGGAACGATATCTCTAAATAGTTACAACTTTAAAATGTCTTTTAAGTAAGATAAAGACTAAAAGAGAAAGTGACCCAAATATAGAAAATCCTATAAATAAAGGTAAAACAGAATCTTTTACAAAACCGCCAATATAATTGGCCACCGGAACAGCTAAAATGGTGGATGCAAATCCATTAAGGGCTGCACCAATTCCTGCTATATGACCTAGAGGTTGCATGGCTAAGGCACGTAAATTTCCAAATAAGAATCCAACCGCAAAAAATTGTAAAGCAAAAAAGGTAATCAGTACATAAATACTTGGATTTATTCCAGTCCAAAATAAAATCACATATAAAATTGAAACCGTACAATACCCTATTGTTGAATAATAAGCCATATTCATCATGCCAAATTTAACCACAAAAACACTGTTTAAATAAGTAGCTAGACCAATAGAAATAGCCAAACTGGCAAAAATGTATGGAAACATCTCAGCTAAATTATATTGCTCTTCAAAAATTTGTTGTGATGTGCTCAAATAGACCATAAATGAGCCTGTTATAAAACCAGAAATTAAAGTAAAACCAATAGCATCTTTATATTTTAAAAATTCCTTGGTGCCATCAATAAAAAGATGTGAGGACAGTGGAATTCGTTTTTCTTTTGGTAAACTTTCTTTTTGTCGGTACCAAAACCAAATCATAATAAGCGTACTATATATTATATTCACGTAAAATATTGATTCCCAGTCGTAATAATTAATTAAAAATTGTCCTAATGTAGGAGCAATCACAGGTACCAATATAAAGACCATAACAACAATTGAAACAATTTTTGCCATATAATCGCCACTATAAAGGTCTCTAACTATAGCAATGCATAAGGTTCTTGGAGAGGCTAGCCCAATTCCTTGTAGTATTCTACCAAAAATCATCATTTCAAAGCTATTGGTGGTAACACATATTATACTTGCAATAATAAACACGCCAAACCCAATAAAAACAATTGGTTTTCTTCCAAAACTATCTGATAAAGGACCAAAAAGTAGCTGACCTAAACCTATACCAAGAAAAATCATAGTAATCAAGAGCTGATTATTATTGAGATTTACCACTCCTAAGTCATGGCCAATTTGCGGTAAAGCCGGTAACAGAGCATCAATAGATAGCGCAACAATAGACATTAAGGATGCCATAAGTGCAACAAACTCAAATTCAAAGGTATTTTTGTTTTGCATCGTGCAAAAATAAGCGAATAAACATTTTAATAATTAATTTTATTAGACTTTAATATTTTTAAATTTGTATCACAATTCAAGCTGTCTTTAAATACCCTATGGAATCTCTTTTAAAATACATAAGAAAACAAATCATTCTGACAAAAGCAGAAGAAGAGTTTCTGTTGTCAAAAGTGTTTCTAAGAAAGTACTTAAAAGGTCAATATATTGTTCAACAAGGCGATATATGTAAACATGAATGTTTTGTTTTGTCTGGCTGCACTAAGATGTTTTATGTAGATGATGAAGGGCAGGAGCATATTATTTTGTTCTCAATTGAAGATTGGTGGACATCAGATCTAGGAAGTTTTATAACACAAACACCTTCTGATTTTAATATTCAATGTTTAGAAAATACAGAATTGGCTATGTTTTCTTATGATATTATTGAAGAGTTGTATACTGAAATACCAAAGTTAGAACGCTTTTTCAGGCAAATTATTGAAAGAGCTTTCGTGGCATCTCAAAAGCGTATAGTTAGAAATTTTGCGCTAACAGCAAAGGACAGATATCTTTATTTTAGAAAACAATACCCAAAAATAGAACAACGCATACCGCAATATATGATAGCCTCCTATCTGGGAATTACTAAAGAATTTTTAAGTAAAATTAAAAGCCAACTTAGTATAGAATAGAAGATGTTAAACTAGATTAACATTATTTAATAAACTACTTCATTTTTATTGAACTATATATTGTTCAACTTTGCAATAGATTTTAAATTATGATTAAATAAATAATCATGAATTTGAAAGATTTAATAAAATAATGGACTTTTACGGTCATAAAGAATTATAAAACATAAAATAAAATGAAAAACAAAATGAAAAAAATAGTACTTGCAGGTTTAGTGGCCTTTGTAGCATTCTCTTTTAAGGGAATTGATGTTGAAAAGAAAGAAGTTAAAACAAGTGAAAGTAAAATAGTTTGGAAAGGCTATAAAGTAACAGGTTCTCATGAAGGAACGATTGTTTTAAAATCTGGTTCATTAAGTTTTAATGAAGACAAATTAATTGGTGGGGAATTTGTGATGGATATGACAAGTCTTAATGTAACTGACTTAGAAGGTGAATATAAAGGAAAATTGGAAGGTCATTTAAAATCTGACGATTTTTTTGGTATTGAAAACCATCCATCAGCTTCTTTAGTTTTTACTGATGTGAAAGCGACAGGCAAAAATTCTTATTCTGTAACTGGAGATTTAACTATTAAAGGAAAAACAAATCCTATTACATTTTCTATCTCAATTTATGGAAATAAGGCAACAGCCTCTTTAAAAGTTGACAGAACTAAATATGATGTTAAATATGGTTCTGCAAGTTTTTTTGATGGTTTAAAAGATAAAGCCATCTATGATGAGTTTGATTTAGTGACTGATTTACAGTTTTAATTATAATGACAGATTAAAAGCTAAAAAAAAGCGTTCAGAAATGAACGCTTTTTTTTATATAAAAAATAGCACTTTTAAAAGAGTATTTTTGCAATATATTATTATAATTAGATATGTCATTTAAAAAAATCATTGAACCTCTAAAAATTAACCTTCTGGAAAGAGGTATTGAATCTCCATTACCATTACAAAAGTTAATATTGTCTAAAATTAAAGGGGGTCTTAGCATGTTTTGCATAGCACCAAAAAATTCAGGAAAAACGACATCCATTATTTTAAGCGTGATTCAAAAATTAAATGCTCAGGCTTATGAAGACGCTCCTAGAGCATTGATTTTCGTTAAAGACAAGCAAGCAGCCTTAGATTTAGAGGCAGAATTTAAAATCTTTACTAAAGGAACTGATTTAAGAATATATTGCGCCTATGATGAATATAATATAGAATTGCAAAGAGAAGATTTATATTTAGGAACAGACATAGTTATTGCAACACCAAAGCGATTAAATAAAATATTTTACTTGAATGGCATTAATCTCAATAAACTTCAAATGTTTATTGTTGAAGATGCAGAGTTTCTCTTTAGAAACAGTAACTTTGAAGAAGTCATGAGAACCCCAGAAAGTTTAGAAAAATGTCAGTATTTAATTTTTTCAACAAAATTTGATACTCGTTTTGAAAGATGGAAGAATACTTTTATGTTTAATTCGCAAACCTTCATTTTAAAATAATTCATCAATACATTGCGTATTTTATTATTAAATAGTATTTATAACAGAAGTAATTTGTTATAGAATGCATTTTACATTTGAATAATTATTGTATATTTTAAAGTATTTGTTGATATAAAATAAAAAACAAGGAAAATTGAATATTTGTTGACTAAGTTTGCCAATTTTTTAGTTGATATTAGATTATAAAACCAAGTTCTAATTGCCATGAAAAAATTATTTCTTATTATTTTACTGCTCATTATAGCCATTGAAAACAGCTATTCTCAAAAGGTTAGTAACGAGAAAATTGCTGAACAAATTACCAGTTATAAAAATAGTATAAGAGGCCCTTATAAAGATATTCGTTGGTTTTGTACAGACGGTAGTTTAAGGCAACCCAAAGATCCATGTCCTGAAAATATTGGCCCGGGGCTACAACATGCGCGTTATAAAGATGAAGTCATATCATTAGGAAAAACAAATCATATTTTTCTTGGTCAAATATTGGCATTTACTCAAACGGAAGAATTTTGGGACTTAGAAAATAACCATTCACGTTTAAAGCAATATCAATTAGATAAATATTTAAGATCTGTTGATGATGGTTGGATTAATAGAAAAGGTCAGTTTTACAGAGGTTCTGTACAGTCTGAAGATGAAGAAGCTTGGGGCGTAAATTTTTATAAATGGTTATTGACAAATGATGACAATTTGGAGAAGAATTATTTTTTAATACGTCAGTCGTTAAGGGATATTCCTCATAACGGAGATGATAATATGTCTCAATTAATACGGAGTCAGTCAAAAGTAATATCTGATACATTCCCGCCATTTATGGATTTAAGAGTTAAAATTCATAGTCAGCCAGAATTTATAGATATTGATAAAGTAAAATCCTTTAAAGCTAAAAACACTTCAAAGTTAAGTAAGGATTTAAATATGAAAATGGATGAGTTAATTGAAACCATGATCAAATTTTATAAACCTATTGATATTTCAACGCTGTTATCAAAAAAATCATTAGTTTCAAAAACTGAAATTGGTCAAAAAATTAAGACCTATATCTCAAATCAATCAAAAAACACCTCAGTCTCTGAATTAATTACCGGAACCTCTGAAATGTTAATGGAAATAAGGACGTCGTTGTTAAAAGAGAAGGATCCGTTAGCGCGTTTAGAATTGCTAGATATTTCAATTAAACTGGAAGAAATTATTTTTAAAAATGCACCGCAGTGGCAACCGGCAGATGTTCAGGAAATGTTGTCTAAAATATGCTATTTAGGAATGGCGACAGCTGGGGCAGGTTATATTGAATTAGATGAATGGGATAATATCAATTTAAAAACACCATTTAAGGAAGATACTAGTATGGCATTAGGAGAACTGACTAATGTATTAGAAAATGCGAGAAGTTTGGTAGAATGGAGTTCGTCAATGGTGAAAGCTAATTACCAAGATATTGTTAATACATACACAACGTTTGAACCAAAAACATATGGTTTTATTGATGATAGAATACGCGGCTCTATTGCATTGTATTTAGGTAAGGCGGTAGGAGATTTAGGCGATTTTATTGCAAAAGAATCTGCACTTACCAATAAGGTGCTAAACATACCCAATCAAAGTTCTTTTAGAGGTCTTAATCCGGGTTATGCTTTTGGAGAATTGGTAGTAGTAGCAGGTTCACCTGATGATATAGAGGTTACCTCTGATAAGATATATATCTTCCAACGACCACCATCAGATTTAAAGCCAGTTGCTGGCATCGCTACTGTTTCTGAAGGTAATATGGTATCTCATGTGCAGTTATTAGCCAGAAATTTAGGTATTCCAAACGCTGCTTTGTCTGATGAAAATCTGCAAGAATTAAAAGCTTACAGTGGTCAAAAAGTATTTTATGCTGTTTCTAATAAAGGAAATGTTATTTTAAAACTGGAAAACAGTATGACGGAAATAGAAAAAAGTTTATTTACTAAAACGGAACGCAAATCCGACAAAATAGAAGTTCCAATAGCTAATGTTAGATTAGATATTAATGAAGTTCTTAATTTACGTTCAGTAGATGCTAAAGATTCAGGGAAACTTTGTGGTCCTAAAGCTGCTAACTTAGGCCAATTAAAAAAGATGTTTCCTGAAAAGGTCGTAGAAGGGTTAGTAATTCCATTTGGTATTTTTAGAAACCATATGGATCAGGAGATGCCCAATCAAAACAAATCTTATTGGAAATTTTTAAATGATATGTTTGATAAAGCTGAAATGATGCGAAATCAAAATATTTCTGAATCTGAAGTCGAAAAGTATCAATTAGACCAATTAGAAATTCTTCGAGAGGCCATAAAAAAGATGCCTTTAAAAGCTGAATTTATCAGCCAGCTTACTACTGATTTTAAAAATATTTTAGGAAAGGATTTGGGGAATATTCCTGTATTTTTAAGAAGTGATACCAATATGGAAGACCTAAAAGATTTTACTGGTGCTGGGCTGAATTTAACCTTATTTAATGTAGTTGAAAAAGATAAGATTATTGACGGTATTAAAAGTGTTTGGGCATCACCATATACGGAGCGCAGTTTTAAATGGCGTCAAAAATACTTATTAAATCCTGAAAATGTATTTCCTTCAATATTAGTGATACCTAGCGTAGATGTTGATTGTTCAGGGGTTTTAATTACAAAAGGTATCAGTAATGGAGTGAATGAAGATCTAACCATTGCATTTAGCAGAGGTGCAGGTGGTGCGGTAGATGGGCAGGCAGCAGAGACTTATCTCATTTACAATAATGGTGGCACTAAATTTTTAGCGCCTTCGCGTGAGATGTACTATAATAGATTACCACAAAACGGTGGTACAGAAAAATTGATATCCAGTTTTGAAAAACCAATTTTAAATCCCGGGAACATTAATGAAATAAGGGCTTTAGCAGCAACTATTAGAGAAACTTTACCTAAGGAAACACAGTCTGATTATCATGGTGCCTATGATGTTGAACTTGGATTTCAAAATAATAAATTATGGTTGTTTCAAATTCGCCCATTTGTGGAAAATAAAAAAGCTTTGAGTTCTGATTATTTACAATCAATAACACCCTTAATAGATAATAATAAGCAGATTTTATTATCAGAAAAATTATAATTACTCATGAAAAGAATGCTTCCTTTGTTCATTTTAACTTTGGCGTGTTTTGCCTTTACTGTTTCCAATTACTATCCAATTGATGGTTATGAACGCACCGGCATAAAACGATTAAAACGTCTGGAACTTATAAAAAGCGGGGAGATAGTTGAAACTTCAAAGCTTCCTGCTGGTGCCTTTAAATCATATATGGATATCAAACTTAATTTGCTATCAAAAAAGGAGGATAGTCTTATTTGCTTTTTAAAGGTGGACCCGAATTTTCAAAAGGACATTAACGCATTATTCAAAGGTCTTGATAAAAGTTATTCATTGACAGTTATTGATATTTCAGATCCGGAGCATCCAAGATTTGCACAAAGAAATGAGACTTCTGGGTATCAACCTGGAAGCGTTGGTAAATTAGCGGTTTTAACAGCCTTGTTTACCGAATTGGCTAATATCTATCCAGATGATTTTGAAAAGCGATTAAACTTATTGAGGAGTAAGTCTGTGAAGGCTGGTGTTTGGGGTTTAACAGATGAGCATACCGTACCAATTTATAATATTGAAACAAAAAAATTAGTAAAACGTCAGGTAATTGCCAGTGATGTATTTACCTTGTTTGAATGGGCAGACCACATGCTTTCTGTTAGTAATAATGGTGCGGCAAGCATTGTTTGGAGAGAAGTGATGTTGATGCATGCTTTTGGTAAGGACTACCCAGATTTAACGCAAGAAGGTGCAGATGCTTATTTTAAAAATACACCTAAAAAGGAATTAACCGATATAGGAAATGATGTTGTAAATTTACCTTTAAGAACCCTGGAAATTACTCCTGATGAGTGGCGTTTGGGAAGTTTTTTTACTAAAGGAGCCAATACATATGTTGGTGATAAAGGAGGAAGTATAGGAACACCTATTGGGTTAATGAAATTTTTAGTTCAATTAGAACAAGGTAATATTGTAGATGAAGCTTCTAGTTTAGAGATGAAACGCTTAATGTATATGACCGATAGAAGAATTCGATATGCGCAATCTCCATCATTAAAAGATGCCGCGGTTTATTTTAAATCGGGCAGTTTGTATAAATGTGATAGAACAACAGGAGAAACGTGTGGTAAATACATGGGTAATGTCAATAATTTCATGAATTCAGTGATCATTGTTGAGCATCCTAACAATTGCAGATATATGGTGGCTTTAATGACAAATGTGTTAAGAAAAAACTCAGCAACCGACCATATGATGTTGGCCGCTAGTATTGATAAAATTATTCAGAAGGGCGGAAAGTAGTTTTCATAAATATTAGTGTTTCTGAGGCAAACGCTTTTAATTTTTCATCTTCACTTAAAAGGCATTTTTCTACTAAAGGCATGTACTTTGTGTTGTTTTGAATTTTTATAAGGTATAGAACAGCCAATTTTAATCTTAAATCATTTGCTTCCAAGAGTAATTGAAAACACTCAAATTCCGTGAGTATTTTTTGTTGAATTTTTTGAATAACTTCATCAGAAGTAACGTCTAAAACAGTATTTTCAATGATAGGAATGAGCGTTCTTTTTAAATCACCAGTCAATAAGTTATCTAAAAATTCAATAGCATTATGTTGAGCTTCATGTTTTTCACTCATAAGACCTAAATAAGCGATATCTACATCTTGCTGCTGATATTTTAAACCTAACAACTTGAAAATTCGTTCAAGGCCTGATTCTAACCTATGTTCAAGTAAGTCTAATAAGGCTGCTCTTGCTTCTCTTTCTTCTGTACTGACCAACACTTTTGTTTTTCTTCTGTTACGATATTGCTGAATAATTTCAGTGTGCATCGCAGAAAGTGTTTTTTGATATAATTTGCATTCATCAAAAATTATTTTAACCACTTTCAGTTGATTGAATATTAACCGTGGAGATTTGCGTTTTATATTACTTAAGGCACGTATCACTTCTAATCGAATGCTCAAATCTCTATCGAGTAATAGTGGAAACAGATATTTTATGGACTCTTGGGAATTAAAAGCTTCAAAAACTATAGGTATACTTCTGCAAACAGGAAGCGGTTCGGTCCTTTCTTTTATTCTGTCTGATAGGATAGGTAACAATTGCATTCCAAAATTCAGCAAGGCTTCTTTTGCAAATTCTCTGTAATGTTTATTTGGTAAAAAGCTTAACAGAGGAGAAATAAATTGCGGATGCATAGTTAAACCTGCTGCATAAATGGCAGATTGAATAACTTCTGTAGTGGTATGTTCTAAAGATGATTTTATAAATGGATGATATTCTGTAAAATTGGCATTACCAATAGTTCGTAATAGAAATTTAATACTTGAAATATCATCTGGATTTTTACTGATAAACTCTATTTTTTCAATAATGCGTTTTTCTAATTCAAAAGATAGTTTTAAACTATGATTATCCTTTGCTTCTCTTGCCAAACATAATAAAGCGGCATTGGCAATTTTAATATTTTCATGATTGAGATATTCATTGTAAATATGTCTGTTATCCTTACTTTCATGTAATAACAAATACTCTAAAGTAGCTAAAACGAGGTCTTCACTATCTGATTTCAATAATGCTGAAACCTCTGAAACTAAAGTGGCATTATTTAAAAAATACATGTTTTCTATGGCAGCTGTTTTAATTTTATCAGATGGATGTTTTAATAACTTTTGAACATCATTCACAAATCGTTTATCATTAATTTCTTGAAGTTTATTTAGCATAAACAGAATCTGGCTTTCAGTACCATTTTCAAAAACAGTTTTCATTCCTTTTAAAACCGAATTTTTGGAAGGAAGTGGTTTTTTGTTTTTTTCAGTTTTTTCTGTAATGACCGCTAAATTTTCACGAAATGTTTTAAAATATTCAATCCTAACTTTAAAAACAAAATAAACCCAAACACCAACGAGTAAAATTATAATAGCGGTGATATATGAAGAATTAAGATCTAATCCTTTGACTACAAAAATTAATATGAAACCTGCAATACCTGTCGCAATACTATCAACAACAACATCAATGTAAGATTTAGTTTTGTTCTTTAATTCAAATGAAAGTGGCAGAGATAACAACTCAATGGCACTTTTATGAATGGATTGTTTCATAGTGCCATCAATAGCTTTAATAAGAACTACAACGGCTAATTCGGGAATTATAAAAAATAATAAACACCCTATAAAAATGCCTAAAGGAAGTAGGATTAAAGAAAAACCAACACCCCAAATTCCAACAATCTTTCTTGTGATGAATAATTGAATTCCAAGAGAAATCAGGTTAAATGTAGAAAACCAAAAAGCAAAAAATGAAGCAAGTTCATCAGGGTCTGAGATGGATGCTGAAGCAAAATCACTGAACAGATAATCAACTAATTTTGCAACAATCACACTAACCGCAACTATTCCAGCGACATAAGTTAAATGCTTCGAGTTTTTTATTAAAGTAAATGGTTTGTCAGCAATTGAGGTAGTTCTTTTTTTCTTTTTAAACGCATTTAAATTTTGAACTCTCAATTTCCATATTTGGCGCAGTAGGGGTGTGCAAACAGCTAACAATAATGCAGCAACAAACATTAAATTTTCAATACCTATCCAAGGCACTAATAAAGAGGTTAAATAACCTCCAAAAATACCGCCTAAAATGGCTCCAGATCCAATAAATCCAAAAATACGCTTCGCTTCTCTCACATTGTAGACCAAATTTGCTAAAACCCAAAATTGTGATGCTGATAAGACCGCATAAATGGCTACCCAAACGTAGAAAAAATAAAGTAGCCAGATATTAATGAAATTAAAGTTTAAAATTACTCCTAATCCTGTAAATAAAACAATAGATATAATTAGAGTCGTTTCAATAATTTTATTCAATTGAAAATTGGCAAGGGCTTTATAATAAAAAAAAGAGCTCAGAAAGGCGACAAGGGCGACTATTAGGAATGCTAATGGTAAACTTTCAACTCCTAATTCTGATAGAAATAGGGCATTAACAGTTGGTTTAACAATGAGCAGCGTGGTTATTATTAAAAAAATATAAGCCTGCATCAAAAAAGAAATCTTTAATTCTCCTTCTCTGATATCAAATATTTTTTTAATGGTATTTAAGAGCATAGTTCAATTAATAAGTAAAAGTAGTTTAACTTTTTGATTTTGATATTTTTAATACCTTTTCAATTGGAGTTACTAAATTCCTTATAATTTGTTCGCCACTTGGGTCATCTATTAATGCCACTAATATATATCTTCTATTAGTGTCGGCCCCCCAAACTAAAATAGAGTCTGAATGATACGTTTTCCATGTCCCGGATTTCCTAAAAAGTTTGGCCTGAGGTGCTATTTTTTCAATCATACTAACAAATTTATGATGTAAATCTGGGTTACCCATTATATCTAACATTTGTTTAGAACGATCATAATTAACTAATTTACCATTAGCAAGTAGGTAGTAATATCGGCAAACCTGATTCACCGATGCGGCATGACTTAAATGTTTAAGAGGTTCTCTGTTGGTATCACCACCGCCACCATAACGTTTGCCAACCCATAATCCGCCACCTTTTTCTTTATCGTAAAACATGTATTTTGGATCGGTCATCACACTTTCTATTTTTTCATAACCTAGTCTGTTAATCATTCTGGTCGCAGCATGATTATCTGATTTTGCAATCATTAAACGCATATCAGACTTAATTTCTGAAGTTTCCTTTAATTCGCCTTTTTCAAGGGCATCCATTGCTGAAAGAAGAATAGCTATCTTAGGTAAACTGGCAGCATACATCATGAAATCACCATTAACGTCGGCATATTTAACGTCGTTTGGATTACTTAAATCTACAACACCAACAGCCATCTTTTTTTGTGAAATTAATTTTTTCCATTTAGGATTAGTATTGAGTTCTTTATCTAAGCTTTTTTGCATTGAGAAATTAGATAATTCTGCTAAGGGTTTTATTTTGGAATCGGCTATTCTAATTGGTAATCCAGTTTGATTATCATTAAGAAATAAAGCACTAAATATAAATAACAGTAAAATGGCTTTTGTAGTCATATATTATAAAAAATAAATTGAGCAAATGTATTTAAATTACTCATCATTAAAACGTTCAAGTTTAATATTAAACTACAATTAGTTTCTTGAGCAAATACGTCAATTAAACTCCTTTTGGATGTTTAATATTGTTAAACTTTTAATTTAAACTACAAAAAATTTATAACGGGATATTTCCGTGCTTTCTAATTGGTTTATGTACAACTTTATTTTCCAGCATTGAGAATGCTTTTATCAATTTTTTACGTGTATCTTGGGGTAGAATAACTTCATCAATAAAACCACGTCTTGCAGCTCTGTAGGGGTCAGCAAATTTATCTGCATATTCTGTTTCTTTTTCTTTCCATTTAGCTATAGAATCATCGGCTTCAAGAATCTCCTTTTTGAAAATAATTTCCGCCGCACCTTTGGCACCCATAACTGCAATTTCAGCACTTGGCCATGCAAAATTTAAATCGGCTCCAATGTGTTTAGAATTCATAACGTCATAAGCACCGCCATATGCCTTGCGCGTAATTACAGTAACCCTTGGTACGGTGGCTTCACTTAAGGCATAAAGTAACTTAGCGCCATGAACAATAATACCATTCCATTCTTGGTCCGTACCTGGCAAAAACCCCGGAACGTCTACTAAAACTAATAATGGTATATTGAAACAGTCACAAAAACGAGTAAAACGAGCTGCTTTTTTTGAACTATTAACATCTAAAACCCCTGCTAAAAACATGGGTTGATTCGCTATTATTCCGATACTTCTACCGGCAATTCTTGCAAAACCAACAATAATATTTTCAGCATAATCTTTATGAATTTCGTAAAAAGAATCTTCATCAATAATACCTTTAATAACTTCATGCATATCATAAGGTTTATTGGCATTATCGGGCACTATATCAGATAAAACTTCCCTGATTTCATCATTAAGTTGAAAGCTCAGTTTCTGAGAGGTTTCTTTATTATTTTGAGGCAGATAGCTCAGTAATATTTTGACATCTTCTAAACATTCCACATCATTTGCAGATGTTTTATGCGCCACACCAGATTTAGAGGCATGTGTAAAAGCACCACCTAACTCTTCTGAAGTCACATTTTCATTAGTGACCGTTTTTACTACGTTTGGCCCTGTTACAAACATATAACTGGTGTTTTCAACCATTAAAGTAAAATCTGTCATAGCTGGAGAATAAACAGCACCGCCGGCACATGGACCCATAATCGCCGAAATTTGTGGGATGACACCTGATGCTTGTACATTTCTGTAAAAAATATCTGCATATCCACCCAATGAACGAACACCTTCCTGAATTCTTGCACCACCAGAATCATTTAATCCAATAATTGGGGCACCCACTTTTACTGCTAAATCCATGATTTTGCAAATTTTCTCCGCATGTGTTTCAGATAACGCTCCACCAAATACGGTGAAATCCTGGGCATATACATAAACTAATCTACTGTTCACTGTTCCGTAACCAGTAACAACACCATCGCCAAAATAGATTTCCTTTTCCATTCCAAAATCGGTCGTCCTGTGCGTCACTAAAATGCCAATTTCTTCAAAGGAACCTTCATCCAATAAATAATCTATGCGTTCTCGTGCCGTTAGTTTTTTCTTCGCATGTTGTTTATCTATTCGGGCTTGTCCACCGCCTAAATGTGCTAAAGCAATTCGGTTATTTAGCTTGTCAATTTTTGAATCCATAGATTATTTGTTTGGTAATCGTACTAATTTTTGGTCTTCCATATATTTTTTTACAGCAATAATAGCTGCTAATTTTTCTTCCGTTTCAGTTTGCTTTTTTAATACATCCGCTGAGTAATATTTTTTAACGAAATGGGTATCAAATTTCCCTGACCTGAAGGCTTCATGTTCAAATACGTATTTACCAAATGGTAAAGTAGTTTGCACCCCTTTGATATGATAATTATCAATGGCTTTTATCATTAACTGAATGGCTTCTTCACGGGTATCGGCATAAGTTATTAATTTGGCAAGCATGGGATCATAATAAATCGGGATATCCATGCCTTCCTCAAAACCATTATCCACTCTAATACCCTTGCCATGAGGTAATTTATAAATATCTAGATGGCCAACACTTGGTAAGAAGTCATTTAAAGGATCTTCAGCATAAACACGTAACTCCAAAGCATGACCATGAATTTTTAAATCTTCCTGTTTCATTTTTAAAGCTTCACCTCGCGCAATTCTAATTTGAAGTTCCACTAAATCTACACCAGCAATTATTTCAGAAACTGGATGCTCAACTTGTAACCGGGTGTTCATTTCTAAAAAATAGAAATTATGATCGGCGTCCATTAAAAACTCAACAGTTCCGGCACCTAAATAATCACAGGATTTAGCCACTTTTACAGCAGCTTCACCCATTTCTTGTCTTAATTTTGGTGTTAAGATGGCCGATGGTGCTTCTTCAATAACCTTTTGATGGCGTCTTTGAATACTACATTCACGTTCAAAAAAGTGCAATACATTGCCATGACTGTCGGCCATAATTTGAATTTCAACATGTCTTGGAGAGGTCACATATTTTTCAATAAAAACGGAGCCGTCTCCAAAAGCCGAGGTTGCTTCGCTAATAGCCCGCTTCATTTGTGATTCTAAATCACTTTCTTTTTCTACTATGCGCATACCTTTTCCACCACCACCGGCTGATGCCTTAATTAATATTGGGAATCCAATTTCTTTTGCAATTTTCTTGGCTTTATCGACATCAGTAATGGCTTCATCAATACCCGGAACCATAGGAATATTATATTGTTTAACAGCTTCTTTGGCTGCCAGCTTGCTACCCATAATTTTTATGGCTTTGGAGCGTGGTCCGATAAAAATGATCTTGTTCTTTTCACACAACTCTGCAAAATCTGCATTTTCACTCAAAAATCCATAACCGGGATGAATGGCATCAATATTCAATTTTAAGGCTACCTCTATAATTTTATCGGCTCTTAAATAGGATTGGTTTGAAGGTGGTTCACCTATACAAATCGCTTCATCTGCAAATTTTACGTGCGGAGCATTCCTGTCAGCAGTTGAGTAAACGGCCACCGTTTTAATACCCATTTTTTGAGCTGTTTTCATTACACGAATCGCTATTTCACCGCGGTTTGCTACTAATATTTTTTTCATTTTTTTGCTTTTTGTTCAGTTACGCGGAACTGAACGATTTCGGATATTAAATCGTACGGAATAGGTTTATCTAAAGAAAATTGAACGGTACCTTTTGAGGTATTATATGTCTTTAATTTTTCAGAAAATTTACAAATACCTGAAGGGGCAGGATAAAACCCAATATGATTTTTAAATGATGCAAAATGAACCAAATTGCCATAAAGTCGAAAAGTCGGCATAGAATACCTTATGGCCTCTTCGGCTTCAGGAGCTGCATTGCTTATAGTTATTCTTATTTCTTCAAGAATTTTTTGAATTTCTGAAGGAAATAAATCAATATATTCATCAATAGTTTTAATATCTATATGGCGTTTCATTTTTCAAATTCAATTAATAAAGCACCTTTATCTACAGGATCTCCTTTTTTTACTGAAATAGATTTGATTATGCCTTCTCTTGGAGATATCAAAACATTTTCCATTTTCATGGCTTCAAGAATTAATAAAGGATCATTTTCTTTAACTTTTTGTCCTTTGGTTACATTAATCTCTAAAATAAGACCTGGCATTGGCGCTTTAATTAAATCGATGTGTTTGGTAGTTCCAATTGAAAACCCCATTTCTTTTATTAACATATCCAAATCATTTAATATGTTGATATGATAGGAGTTATTGTTAATTTTTACCTCATATGATTTTGAGTTAAAATTGGAACTTATAATTTCAGATTGGTATGATTTGTTATTATGAAGCAGATGGTAACTGGAGTCTGAAATTTTAATAGCATCGAGGTTTGTAACGTCTTCTGAAGAAATATCTAATTCTACATTAGAATTTACATTGACTTTAAAATTCATAAAAATGATATTAGTTGTAACTATAAAGATAGAGATTATAATATATCTTTCATAGTAAATTTAACATCAAAAACTTTGAGGTTCTATTTAATAACAGGAGACAGTAGATGAGTGATGAACAATATTTAGAGTGAGTGGAATGACGTTTTTCTTAAGCTTAATTGAGGCTTTTTTAGATAAAATAAGATCATTGACTAGGGATAAAAAATAGCGATCTATTCTTCGAAGAAAATAAAGAAACCATAATATTGTGACGAACCAGAATTATAAAATCTTTTTGATACTATTTAATACAAATTGATAGTAAGACTTGTTACTTGGTATAAAATGATTGTTCTTTCCAATGTTATTTATAAGTTCCTGGAAGGCATCTAGTGTGACTAATTTTAAAGCTTCAACTTCACCTTCTTGAGGAATTAATTGTTTTACAGACACCTTTAATTGGGCAATAAAGGTATGATGAAACTCATTATCTGTTATATTATTTGGATAGACTTGAAAGCAATCAAAAACGCCAATTTTTTTCAAATGGTTGGTTTCAAGATTTAGACCTATTTCTTCTTTGACTTCTCTAATGGCTGCATGCACAATGAACTCACCAGAATCCACGTGACCAGCAACCGAAACATCCCATAAAAGAGGACATACAGACTTTGTTGCAGCGCGTTGCGCTAAAAGAACTTCACCATTGCTAGTATATAACCACACATGTGCTGTATTATGATAATAGCCTTTAGAATGAATTTCAGATTTTAAGGCTTTTTCACCTGTTGGTTTACCTTCTTTTGTGACAATGTCTATATATTCGTCTTCCATACTATCTTTAAAGAAGATTCCTGTAGTTGCAGGAATCCAACTATATTTTACTTAAAATAACTGAACGTTTCGCCGTCTTTAATATTTAATAAGGATTCATAAATTAATTTAATCACATTTTCAACATCCTCTTTATGAACCATTTCTACAGTGGTGTGCATATAACGTAAAGGTAATGAAATTAATGCTGAAGCTACACCGCCATTGCTATAAGCAAAGGCATCAGTATCTGTTCCGGTTGCCCGCGACAAAGCGTTACGCTGAAATGGTATTTTATTAGCTTCTGCAGTATCAGTAATTAAATCACGCAGTCTTTGTTGTACTGCAGGGGCATAAGCTATCACTGGTCCTTTACCCATTTCTAAATCACCTTGAATTTTCTTTTCAATCATGGGGGTAGTTGTATCATGAGTGACATCTGTAACTATGGCAACATTTGGTTTAATGTTTTGAGTAATCATTTCCGCACCACGCAAACCTATTTCTTCTTGAACTGAGTTTACAACATACAAGCCAAAAGGTAATACTTTTTTGTTTTCATGGAGCAATCTGGCTACTTCAGCAATCATAAAACCGCCCATCCGGTTGTCCAGTGCACGACAAACAAATTTATCATTATTCAGAATATGAAATTCATCTGGATAGGTAATAACACATCCAACATGGATGCCTAATTTTTCTACTTCACCTTTTGTTTTACAGCCGCAATCAATAAATATATTTTCAGGTTTTGGCGACTCCTCTTTTCCTTTGTCTCTGGTATGGATGGCAGGCCATCCAAAAACTCCTTTTATAATGCCATTTTTAGTGTGAATATTAACTATTTTACTTGGTGCAATTTGATGATCACTACCGCCATTACGGATGACATAAATTAAGCCGTTATCAGAAATATAATTAACATACCATGAAATTTCATCGGCATGGCCTTCAATCACCACTTTATATTTTGCTTTAGGGTTAATAACTCCAACAGCCGTTCCATAGGTATCAGTAATAAACTCATCCACATAGGGTTTTAAATAATTCATCCATAATTTTTGTCCATCCCATTCGTATCCAGTAGGTGCGGCATTATTTAAATATGCTTCTAAAAAAGTCATTGACTTTTTGTTTAAAATTGATTTTTTTGACATGATTTATTGCTGTTTTTGTTCCATTAATTTATGTAAAAATAGTGTGATTTATTTAGTTTTTGCTATTCGATAATCAATTTTTTGTAACAAAAATGACTATTTTCACACCTATTAACAAGATAATAACTACAATAAAACAAAAAGCATGAAGCTAATCATTAAAGATTTAACCAAAACGTATAAAAATGGGGTAAAAGCCATTGATAATTTAAATATAGAAATTGGAACAGGTATGTTTGGATTACTTGGACCTAATGGCGCTGGAAAATCAACTTTAATGAGAACAATAGCTACATTGCAAAGCCCTGATTCCGGTTCTATTATGTTTGGTGATATTAATGTTTTAGAGGATAAAATGGCCTTGAGGAAGTTATTAGGTTATTTACCTCAGTCCTTTGGAGTTTATCCTAAAATGTCAGCTGAAGATTTATTAGATTATTTTGCAACTTTGAAAGGGATTAAATCAAAAACTGACAGACAAAGATTGGTAAAAGAAGTGCTAGAAATCACCAATCTATATGACGTCAGGAAAAAAGAAGTCGCCGGATATTCCGGAGGTATGAAACAACGCTTTGGCATTGCCCAGTTATTATTAAATAACCCAAAATTAATTATTGTTGATGAACCTACGGCTGGTTTAGATCCGGCAGAACGTAATAGATTCTTGAATGTTTTGCGCGAAGTAGGTACCAATTGTACCGTTATATTTTCAACCCATATTGTCGATGATGTTAAAGAATTATGTCATGAAATGGCCATATTAAATGGAGGTCAAATTTTAAAACACACCACTCCAATGGAAGCCACAAATGAAATTAAAGGACAAATCTGGACCAAAGTAATTGATCGAGATGCGCTTGAAAGCATGGAAGCGGCATTTAAAGTGCTTTCATCAAATTATAACCCTGATAATACTATAAATATTAGAGTGCATTCATTAGAAAAGCCTGCAGATGATTTTAAACAAGCCAATCCGCAATTAGATGATGTGTATTTTATTGCATTAAAAGAAGAGCCTATTCTCGTTTAATTATTGCAATTTATTTCACTAAAAAAAACAATAATACATGTTTTCTACTATATACAAGCACGAATTACAGTACTGGTTTAAAAAGCCTGCATTTTATATCTATATGGCCATATTTTTATTATTGTCATTGTTTCTTTCAGCCAGTTCTGCTGGAATTTTTGATTTTTTAACAGTATCTACAGGTTCTTCAAAAATTGTAAATTCGCCAATTGGCGTCGTTGGATTATTTAATGGACTAACTACTTTTATTTTCTTCTTATTTCCTTCCATTATTGGGGTTTCTATTTATAGAGATTATAAAAGTGAAATGCATACAATTTTATACTCCTATCCATTTTCAAAACGGGATTATCTTTTTGCTAAATTTTTATCGGGTATTACTATTGTAACCATCATCACTTTAGTAATCGGGCTAGGTATGATAATAGGATTTCGATTACCGGGAACAAATGAAGATATTGTTGGACCTGTTATGTTAATGGCTTATTTACAGGCTTATTTTGTTTATATCATTCCCAACATCTTTCTATTTGGGGCTATTGTTTTTGCAGTAGTCACCTTTACCAGAAACATAGCGGCAGGTTTTATCGTTGTTGTTTTATTAATGTTGATTCAAGGAATTGTTTCTAATTTATTATCAGATCCAGAAAATAGACTCATTTCTTCACTTTTAGATCCTTTTGGAGGTGAAGCAGCTAATTATTATACCCGTTACTGGACTGTTGCTGAACAAAATGAGATGATGCTACCCGTAAAAGGAGTTATTCTTTATAACAGATTAATCTGGTTTGGAATTGCTTCAGCAATTTTTGCTTTAGTATTTCGGTTTTTTAGTTTTAGCCAGAATGCGTTATCATTTTCATTGAGGAAACCAAAAGGAGAGCGTTCTACCAAGCGTAATTTTGGTGGTATTACCAGAATTCATTTACCAAAAGTTGCTTTTGATTTTTCTTTTCTTCAAAATTTAAAAATCACCTGGAAATTATCAAATATAGATTTAAAGTATATTATAAAAAGCTGGCCTTTTATTAGTATTGTTTTAGTAGGTTTGATTTTTATTTTAATTTCAGCAACTGCTTTAGGTCAATTGTTTGGTACTAAAACCTTACCAGTAACCTGGGAAATGCTGCTGCTTCCCGGCAATAGTTTTGCACTATTTATTAATATTCTTACCTTTTTATATGCAGGAATGTTAGTGCACAGAGGTAAGATTGAAAATGTCAATCATCTTATTGATGTAACACCTGTTCCTGACTGGACTTTATTGTTGTCAAAATTAATTGCCTTATTAAAAATGCAAGCCTTATTACTTTTAGTCATAATGATAGGCGGTATGACTATCCAAATTTATAATGGGTATTATCATTTTGAAATTGGTCATTATTTGTATGAGTTGTATGTTTTGAATTTTATAGGATTTGCAATTTGGGCCTTTTTATCTTTATTCATTCAGATACTCATTGGGAATCCTTATTTAGGATTATTTGTAATGTTAGTGATTTCTATTGGTCTTCCATTTTTATCCTTCGCAGGCATAGAACAGGCCATTTTTAAATACAATCAAGCACCAGGTTTTCAATATTCAGATATGAATAGTTACGGGTCTACATTGTCTCCTTATATGATTCACAGACTCTATTGGTTTTTAGGAGGATTAGCCTTATTATGTCTATCTGCTCTGTTTTGGGTAAGAGGCTTGCCTCATTCTTTTAAAGAACGCCTAATCATTGCTAAGTCACGATTTAAAGGTTTTGTGCTGATTGGTTTTTCTGTTTGTTTAATTGCTTTTTTAAGTTTGGGATTTACTATTTATTATGAAAATAATATACTGAATGAACGCACTTCCTCAAAAGATCAGGAGAAACGTGCAGTAACCTGGGAGAAGACTTATAAGAAATTTGAAAATGCTATTCAACCAAGAATAACAGCCGTCAATTGTAATGTTAATATTTTTCCAAAGGAGTTAAACTTTGATGCCAACGGTTCCTACATTATGGTGAACAAATCTCAAGTCGCCATTGATAGTATTCTGTTAAATTATAATGATTATCCAAGTACTTTTGAGTTTAATAAGCCAAATGAGTTGGTCTCAAATGACACGGTTTTTAATTTCAATATTTACAAATTAAAAGAAGCTTTATTGCCAGGAGATACCTTAAAGTTAAGTTTTACAGTGCACAATAAGCCGAATACTTTATTACGAAATAATTCCCCTGTATTGACTAACGGAACTTTTTTTAATAATTTTCAAATGTTCCCGTCACTGGGCTATAATAGTAGCTTTGAATTACAAGATAATGAAGTTAGAAAAAAATATGATTTGCCCGAAAATGATTTAAAACCGGAACCGACAGATTCTACAGCTTTGAAGAATACGTATATTTCAAAAGATGCCGATTGGATTGATTTTGAGGCCACGGTTAGCACTTCTTCAGATCAAATAGCCATTGCGCCCGGATATTTGCAGAAGGAATGGATAGAAGGTGACAGACGTTACTTTCATTATAAAATGGATAGTAAAATATTGAACTTTTATGCCTTTAATTCGGCAAAATATGAAGTTAAAAAGGATAAATGGCATGATGTCAATTTAGAAATATACTATCACAAAGGACACGAATTTAATTTAGATAGAATGATGGCTGGTATGAAAGCCTCTCTGGATTATAATTCAAAAAACTTTAGTCCATATCAGCATAAACAAGCTCGAATTATAGAATTCCCAAGAACCAGTGGCAGTTTTGCACAATCATTTCCTAATACGATTCCATTTTCTGAAGGGGTTGGTTTTATAGCAGATGTTGATGATACTGACGAAGGTGGCGTTGATTATCCTTTCGCTATTACTGTTCATGAAGTAGCTCATCAATGGTGGGCCCATCAGGTCATTGGAGCCGATGTTTTAGGTGCAACGATGTTATCTGAAAGTTTATCAGAATATGTAGCCTTAAAAGTATTGGAACATCAACAGGGAAAAACTAAAATGCGTAAGTTTTTAAAGAAAGCTTTAGATGATTATTTAACACAACGAACCTTTGAAACGAAACGTGAAAAACCACTCATGTACAATGATGGACAAGGTTATATTCGTTATCAAAAAGGTTCTTTGGTGTTTTATGCTTTAAGCGATTATATAGGTGAGGATACTTTAAATAATGCTTTGAAAAGCTATGTGGAAAAAGTGAAATTTCAAGACCCGCCGTACACTACTTCCGTTGAGATGGTAGATTATATTAAAAAAGCAACTCCAGATAGTCTGCAATATGTTATCAAAGACATGTTCGAAACCATTACATTATATTCTAACAGAATTGTTGATGTGTCTTCCAAAGCTTTAGATAACGGTAAATATGAGGTTGAAATTGAATTCAATGTGAGTAAGTATAGAAACAACGAAAAGGGCAGAAAATTCTATGCATATAAAGTAGGGGATACCTTAAGTTATCAAACTGAAAACATGAAAAAGCCAGAACTTTCCGCACCTTTAGCAGATTATATTGATATAGGGGTCTTTACAATGGAAGACATTGATGGGAAAAAGAAAGAAAAAGTCTTGTATTTAAAGAAACATAAAATAACCACTATTAATAATAAATTAATCATTCTTGTTGACGAAAAACCTACTGAAGTTGGTGTAGATCCTTATAATAAATTGATAGACACTAGCTCCGACGATAACAGGAGAGAACTCTAAAAGGTATTCATTTTAAAAAAGTTCAAAAACTTCATATTTTTTGAACTTTTTTTATGCAGATAAAGATTGTTTTTTTTCTTAAAATGAGTGCAATAATTATTAAAATAAAAGGTTTTAACAGCTAGTAAATTATTAATTTTGAATAATCAACCAGGTTATAATTAGACATGAATTTTTTGCCCTATATATTCATACTTTTCCCTTTCTTTCTTTTTTCACAAATTAATGAAATTGAAAAAGACTCGACAGAATATGACTATTATATTATAGATGGAGACTCTATTCCAAGAGAGACCATAAATTTGGATGAGGTTTATGTGCTTAACAAATTAAAATTTGATAGCAAGGAGGATAGAATGCGCTATTTAATTTTAAGGCGTAAAACGATTAAGGTCTATCCTTATGCAAAAATGGCTGCCGACAGATTAGATTCTTTGAACTCAAGATTAGAAAAATTAAAAACGAAGCGTGAGAAAAAGAAATATACTAAGGTGATTCAAAAATATATAGAAGGCGAATTTTCAGATAGATTAAAAAAGCTCACGCGAACCGAAGGTCAAATTTTGATAAAGCTGATACACAGACAAACGGGTGAAACTACTTTTAATTTGGTTAAAGAGTTACGCAGTGGTTGGAGTGCTTTTTGGTATAACACAACAGCAAGTATGTTTGACTTGTCTTTAAAAGAAGGGTTTGATCCCTTAAATGTAAAAGAGGACTTTTTGATTGAAGACATATTACAACGTAATTTTATGAGTGGTATACTAAAACGTCAAAAGGCGTCAAAAGAATATAATTTTTATGATTTAACCGATAAATGGATAAAACATAAAAATCCTTAAAACTTTATATGAAAGTACAATCTCATTTTGAAGAAAAATTAAATGCGTTAACTCATGGTATTGGAGCTGTTTTAGGTATCGCCGCACTCATCTTACTCATAATTTTTGAGACTCATAAAACAGCATATAGTCTTTTCAGTGTTATTGTTTATGGAATTTCCATTATCATTTTGTTTACCGCTTCCACATTATATCATTCAGTTAAAAGTGAGCGAAAGAGACATTATTTCAGAATTATAGATCATATTAGTATCTATTTACTTATCGCAGGAACATACACACCGGTTTTACTTATTTCATTAAATGAAAGTTTAGGATGGACCTTATTTTATGTGGTTTGGGGCATTGCCGCGTTCGGTGTTATTTTAAAGCTGTTTTTTACAGGCAGGTATGAAGTGTTTTCAACTTTGCTTTATTTAGTTATGGGTTGGCTTATTATTTTTGATTTTTCAACTCTTTCCAACATTTTTGGAGACGGCATTTTATTCCTTTTTGCTGGTGGAATGGCATATACTGTGGGTATTGTCTTTTATGCCATTCATCGTATTCCTTATAATCATGTAATCTGGCATTTATTTGTGCTGGCTGGAGCCATTTTCCACTTTTTCATGATATTCTTTTATGTTATTTAAAATCACAGTTAAGAATCCGGAATAAATAAAAAAGTTCATAGCAACTAAACATAAAAAATCTTAAATTAGTTTTTTTAATATGCTAATTTTAATAATATGCTTATGAAACTTCAATTTGTAGTTGTCTATTTTATTTTCTTAAGTTCCTTTTGTTTTTCGCAGCAGAACAATGCGGCCCTTGAAAAGATTAGAAATGAGGGATTTAATAATTCTCATATTGAGAAAATCGCCTTTGAATTAATAGATAAATGTGGGTCACGCCTTACCAATTCTGTTGGCTATGATAATGCCGCAAATTATGCTGTTGAACAATTCTCAGATTGGGGGTTAGTAAATGCTGAAAAAGAAGCTTGGGGTGAATTTGGAAGAGGTTGGGAAATTAATAAAAGTTATGTGGCTATGACAAAACCTTACTACATGCCTTTTATTGCTGTTCCAAAAGCTTGGACAGAAAGTACTTCTGGCCCAATAAATGGGAATGTTATTTTCCTTGATATAAAAACTGAAACTGATTTTGAAAATTATAAAGGAAAATTAAAAGGAGCAATTGTGGCGGTTAAACCAAGTAGAGGCAATCAAGATCCAACATTTATTGCGGATGCATTGCGCTATACGGAAGAGGAATTGAAAGAAATGGAATCCCCATCTAAAAGAGAAAGAAGACAGAGAACACCAGAAGAAATTGCTCAATTCCGGGCAATAAGGGAATTAAATCAAAAAATAAATGATTTTTTAATTGAAGAAGGTGTGATATTACGTATAAATGGTACTAATGGAAAACACGGCACACTTTTCACAAGTAGTCCCAGGGCTTATTTAAAAGATACGCCAGTTGGTTTGAGTGAGTTTGAAATGGCTCCGGAGCATTTGAATTTAATGGCTCGTTTATTTGAAAATAATGTAGAAGTCGCCATTGAGGCAGAAATTAAGACCACCTTTAATTATGCAGATTTACAAGGGTATAATGTGATTGCTGAAATACCTGGTACTGATGAAACATTGAAATCTGAAATAGTAATGTTAGGTGGACATCTTGATTCCTGGCATGGAGCAACGGGGGCCACTGATAATGCTGCGGGTTGTATAGTTATGATGGAAGCGGTTAGAATATTACAGGCCACTGGATTAAAACCAAAACGTACTATACGAATTGCTTTATGGGGTGGAGAAGAGCAAGGATTACATGGATCACGAAATTATGTTAAAAATCATTTTGGTAATCCTGAAACACTGGAATTGACTGAAGCTCATGAAAAGGTTTCAGCATATTATAATATAGATAATGGAACAGGAAGGATTAGAGGAATTTATTTGCAAGGTAATGAAGATGCACGACCTATTTTTGAAGAATGGTTTAAACCTTTTGATGATATTATTGACAATACTACAATAACAATTAATAATACAGGAGGTACAGATCATCAAAGCTTTGATGCCTTATCGATACCGGGTTTTCAGTTTATTCAAGACCCAATTGAATACTGGTCACGAACACATCATACAAACATGGATACCTATGAACGTCTCGTTATTGATGATTTAAAGCAAATGGCAGTAATAGTATCTTCTTTTGTTTATAATACAGCTCAACGTGATGAGAAACTTCCACGAAAACCCATGAGGACACTCGATTAGATAAATGGCGAAGTTTAATATCGCAACAACAAGAAATCAGTTTGAAGCTATTGCCCAATTAGCTAATATTATTTGGCGTGAACATTATATACCCATAATTGGTTTAGAGCAGGTGGATTATATGGTGAAAAACTTCCAGTCAGCAGAGGCTATGTATTCACAATATCTGGACGGGTATGCATATTTTATGATCATACATGATAATCAATTTGTTGGTTACCTTTCAATAAAGAAGGAAGAGGAAAGCTTATTTTTAAGTAAAATTTACGTTTCTAAAGATTATAGAGGAAAAAAAATAGGCAAATCTGCTATGAATTTTTGTGAAGAGAAGGCTTTGGAAATGCATTGTAAATCCATCACCCTTGGGGTCAATAGGTTTAACGTAAAATCTATTGCGGCTTATCAAGCGATGGGTTTTAAAATTACTGGAGAAATGATTACTGATATAGGCCATGGCTTTATAATGGATGATTATAAAATGGAAAAATTAATCTTCTAATATCTCTCGATAATCATTAAAAAAAGCTTCAAACAAAGCCATATGGACATTAAAAAATTCCATAACATCACGCCAGGTGTTTTTATTATGAATGGAAACTTTCTTATCTAAAGACACATAAATTCTTGAAATTTCTTTGTCGTTATCAAGCCGGTAGGTTTCTTCAAAAATAGCAGTAGGAAGGTAATCTTCTTTTAAAAGAGTTTTCAGAGACTGAAGCTTTTCCCAGTATTTAATACGGTTTTCTAAATCGTCTTCAAGGTCAAGAGCTACTAGAGCATGCCTGGTATCAAAATGAAATTTAAAACTAAAGCCTTTTATTTTGGTGTCATATAAAATCCATTTTCTGGGAAAGGATTTCCCAAAACTGGTCCAAAATTCATGACGTAAAAGGCGTGATTCTTCTTTACTAAACATTACATAATATACGCGATGGAAATTGCGATAATAATGGTGATTAACTTAGTCAAGTTAAACTTATGGTTTTCATTGCTTTCAAACAAAATCGTGGTTGAAATATGTAAAAAGATACCAATTACTAATGCCGAAATCTCATAATAATAGGCTTGAAAAACTTCAAAATACTGAGACAAAATAACACCTAGAGGCGTCATGAGGGCAAAGGTTATGAGAAAAAAGGCAATATGAAACCTGCTCAGTTTTGACGCTAAAAAGAAGGTTGACAAAATAATGGCAACCGGTAATTTATGAACAATAATGCCATAAATTAAATTATGATGCGCTTCAATGGGAATACCTTCTAATACAGAATGAATACATAAACTTATAAATAACAACCAGGGAAATTCTGAGCTGTCTTTATTTAGATGGACATGACCATGCTCTGCACCTTTTGAGAAAAACTCCAAAACAATCTGGAGCATGATTCCTATCATAATAAACAGCCCAATAGATTTATCATTGTGTTGATAAACTTCAGGCAAAAAATTAAAAACCGTAATGGACAATAAAAAGGCACCACTAAAGGCTAAAAGTAATTTTAAATTTTTACGTTGAGCCGGTTTTAAAGAGACTACAATTAAAAATCCTAATAATACACTAATGATGGGTAGTAATATATTCAACATGACAAAATTCTATTTAAAAATCATGACTAAACGTTCAGAGGTTGTCGGGTTAAACTTATTCAGTTTGTAATCACCAAAAACATCTAATAGGTAAACACCAGCTTGCTCAAATAAAGATTCAAAGTCATTTAAACTAAAAGCCTTGACCCGCTCCTGAAAACTAAAGTCCTCACCTTTTTGAGAAAAATTAATGTCTTTATATAAATAACCATCCTGCACATATCGTCTTAAAAAAAAAGTGATGCCATCTACTACTTTAACCTCTTCTAAAACCAAATTTTCTAAGACAAAATCAATATTCATAAAGTCAATAACCCCAAAACCAGTATCGTTTAAATCCGCTTTTATGGCTTTAATGGTATTTAAGTTATCTTCGTCATGTTCAAAATATCCAAAGCTGGTAAACAAATTAAAAACCGCATCAAATTGTTTATTAAAAGGCTCACACATGTCATGCACCTTAAAATGCAAGTGCTCATTTTCAAATTGTTTAGCAAATGCAATACTGTTTTCAGATAAATCAGCTCCTGTTACATCATAACCAAGAGTATTTAAATATAAAGAATGCCGACCCTTACCGCAAGCTAAATCTAAAATAAAACCGCCTTCAGGAAGGTTAAGATAATTGGTGAGATTATCCATAAAAGCATGGGCTTCCATTTCATCTCTGTCTTTATAAAGTATGTGGTAAAATGGTGTATCAAACCAAGAACTAAACCATTCTGAACTTTCTTCTATCATATACTTTTTAGGAGGTTACCGCATTAAAAATGCGGTCAGGCTTTCCATTGTATCTTTTGTTAAAAACAAAAGGATGTCATTTCAATCCTTAACCTAATTTTAAATAAACATTATGTTTCATGCAAAATTAAGCTATTTTTGTAATGTTTTTATTATAAATAATGGAGAATAATTTTACAATGGTAGCCAAAACCTTGTTTGGCTTTGAAGACTTATTAGCAAAGGAACTCACGCAACTTGGTGCTCAAGAGGTAAAAACGGGCGTCAGGAATGTGAGCTTCTCTGGTGATAAAGGGTTTATGTATAAATCAAATCTGGCCTTACGTACTGCTATTAAAATATTAAAACCTATTGAAACCTTTGTAGTTACTGGAGAACAGGATTTATATGATAAAATTAAAAACATGCCATGGGAAAATTATTTAAAACCTACAGGTACCCTGGCCATTGATGCTACCATTCATTCTGATTTATTTACCAATTCATTATATATCGCTCAAAAAACAAAAGACGCCATAGTAGACAGGTTTAGAGATCAAACAGGCGAAAGGCCTAATGTAGATTTACGTTTTCCAGATTTAAAAGTCAATATCCATATAGACAGGCAGCAATGTACCGTATCACTGGATTCTTCGGGAGATTCTCTGCACAAACGCGGTTATAAAACCGCTACTAATATAGCACCTATTAATGAAGTGCTGGCTGCGGGGTTAATTATGCTTTCTGGCTGGGACGGACAATCTGATTTTATGGACCCAATGTGTGGTAGCGGTACCATTCCTATTGAAGCTGCTATGATAGCGTGTAACATTCCACCCAATTTAATGCGTAAAGAGTTTGCTTTTGAGCGCTGGCAGGACTGGGATGTGGATTTATTTGAAAAAATTGAAGAATCACTGCTCAACAAAACACGCGATTTTCATTTTAAAATTATTGGGTATGATAAAGCCCCGAGTGCCGTAGCTAAAGCCAAGGAAAACGTAAAAAATGCGCAATTAGAAGATTTTA
>JAHENA010000032.1 GCA_024643405.1 Flavobacteriales bacterium
ATTTCTGAAATTTTATATAAGGCCTCTTTTCCAATTATAGCAATTTCGTAAAATGGATTGGTATAATTCAGCATTAGGTCTAACCAGTTAGAATATCCAGAAGCATAGTCTGAAATCTCAGGTTTGACATTGTTTAGCATCGTTTGGGCTGTTTTTCTATAATGCTCATTATCGAAATAATGGGATAATTTAAACAAGTTTTTTGCCATGATGGAATTACTCGCTGGAATGACATTATCGCGGTATTCTATACTTCTTGAAACAAGGGCATCATCTTCATTTGAAGTAAAGAAAAACATACTGCTTTTTTCATCAAAAAAATAGTCAAAGGTATAGTTGGTCAAATTCCTTGCAGTGATGAGCCATTTGTCATCAATAGTATTTTCATAAAGCGTAATAAAGGCCTCAATAGTTGTAGCATAATCTTCCAGATAACCATTAATAGAACCTTTATCATTTTTGTAATTATGATATAAACCACCATCTTCTCGTAATTGATTATTTAAAATGAAGTTGGCATTTTTTTCTGCTGTAATTAAATAATCTTTATTCCCGAAAACTCTGTAGGCATCCACATATCCTTTAAGCATAATGGCGTTCCATGAGGTTAATGTTTTATCATCAAGTCTAGGCTTCTGTCTTTTGTTTCTTATTGATAATAACAAGTTGTTCCACTTACTTTTCTTTTCGATTAAAAGTTCTTTGGTTAATGCGTATTTCTCAAGAAGTACATCATCAGAATCTTTTCTTATAAGAACATAATTATCATGTTCCCAAAGTCCGTAATCATTAATATTGTAATAATCTGAAAACAATGAATAATCTTCTTTCAAAAGAGCTTTGAGTTCTTCTTTTTGCCAAACATAAAAAGCACCCTCCTCAAGCTTTCCCTCCTCATTGTTACTGTCCGCATCAAGAGATGAATAAAAGGCACCGTTTTCCGTAGTCATATCAGATTTGATGTATTCCAAAGTTTGGCTGACAATCTCTTTATATAATTCATTTTTTGTGATGAGGTAGGCATCTGAAAATAAGCTTACAAGCTGACCGTTATCGTAAAGCATTTTCTCAAAGTGCGGGACATGCCATTTTGTATCAACAGAATATCTTGAAAACCCTCCGCCTATTTGATCAAATACACCACCATAAGCCATTTTTGTAAGGGTGAAGTTTACAAAATTTTGCAATGTTTTATCATTGTTTTGATAAGCATATCTCAGTAAAAAATGATAATTATTTGGCATCATAAATTTTGGGGCCCGACTCATTCCTCCATCTTTAAAGTCGAATTGACTGGACCATTTTTTCACAGTGGTATCAATAAATTTCAATTCAAAATGCGGTTCATCAGTATTCAAATGAACCACATCCATGTTTTTAATGCCATGCTCTAATTTATCAGCATACTCAAAAATTTTTTCCGGTGTCTCCTCATACAGTTTAGAAATCTGATTCAAAGCATTTATCCACTGATCTTTTCTAAAATAGGTTCCACCCCAGAAGGGTCTGCCATCAGGCAATGCAATGACATTCATTGGCCATCCACCTCTTCCTGTCATGAGTTGTACTGCGCTCATGTATACTTGATCAATGTCTGGTCGTTCCTCTCTATCAACTTTCACATTAATAAAATGTTGATTCATTACTTGAGCTACCAAACTATCTTCAAAACTTTCATGTTCCATGACATGACACCAATGGCAAGCAGCATAGCCAACACTAATTAATAACAACTTATTTTCAGTCTTAGCACGTTGTAAAGTTTCAGAATTCCAAGCAAACCAGTTTACCGGATTATGGGCGTGTTGTAATAAGTACGGACTCGTCTCATGAATTAGGCTATTGGTGTACTGTTGTGTCATTTTAATTGGTGTTGAATTTTTACAATTTAGTAATAAAAATAAAAGTGTTAAAACAATGAATTGTCGGTTTCGCATAAGTTTAAAATTACGGAAAAAAAATTCATAAAAAAGGCGTTCTCATGTATGAACGCCTTTTAAATTTATTATTTGAATATATTTTATCCATTAATAGCCTCAACAGTATCAACCTTGCCCTTAAGCATTTCCTTCAGCATATTTTCAATGCCACTTTTTAAGGTGTATGTTGAAGAAGGGCAACCACTACAAGCACCTTGTAGCATGACACTTACTTTTTTGTTTGTGGCGTCATAAGATATGAATTGGATATTTCCACCATCACTCGCTACAGCAGGTTTGACATATTCTTCCAGTATGTTTATAATCTCTTTTGAAGTGTCATCAAGAGATTCAAAATGAGCCTCCTTTTTAGCTTCCGAGTTCTTTAATGACACAGTTGCACTTGCAATAACTATTTCTTTACCATTTTCTATATAACTTCTTATAAATTCACGAAGCTCCATGGTTATATCTTGCCATTCAGCAACATCATATTTGGTGATTGACACATAGTTTTCATCAATAAAGACCCTTTTTACAAATGGAAAATGAAATAATTCCGTGGCCATAGGAGATGATTTTGCTTCATCAATGGAAGTAAATTCAAATAAGCTTGTAACAAGTTTCTTATTGGCAACAAATTTAATAACCGCTGGATTTGGTGTGCTTTCTGCATAAACCGTTACAGGTGTTTTTTTAGGCGCGGCAGATTCTTCAATAACAATTCCTCCATCATTAAGATATGCTTCAATTTGATCAGCGACCTCATCTTGAACATCAATCCATTCAACGATACTATAGCGTTCAAGCGCTATGAAATTCCAGGAAATATATACCTTTTTAACAAAAGGTAAATAAAATAATTGTTGGGCTAATGGTGAGCATTTCGCTTCATCAATATTGTCAAATTCATAACTCTGATGTTTGGTTATAATTTGATTTATTTCAAATTTTACTATAGTATTATTTGACGTTTCTTGCACGGAAACCTTGAAAGTATTCATTTTAGCTAATTTTTTGTAAAAATACAAAAGATAACTTTACTTATACATATATTTATGTTTTGTTGGCGTTTATAATATCCATTAGATAAAGTTGGGCTTTATCTTTTTTATGTGTAATTTTTAAAACATCAAGGCGTTTAAATACTATCAAATTTACCTTGGAGTAAACTATATGAAATTTAAAAATATTGTTTTTTTAACTATTGGAGTTTTTTTTTCTCAGATTGCAATTTCTCAAGAAGGCTTGCCTATATATACAGATTATCTTACTGATAATTATTATCTGATACATCCATCTATGGCTGGCGTAGCTAACTGTTCTAAAGTAAGACTTACAGCTCGTCAACAATGGTTTGGTCATGAAGATGCACCCAAGCTTTTAACTTTAAGTATAAATGGTAGAATAGGTGAAACACAATCTGCTGTTGGGGGTATTTTATACACTGATAAAAATGGTTATCATTCACAAACTGGGGCTTATGTTACTTATGCACATCATTTGATGTTTTCAAGAAATGAAGTGGATTTGAATATGTTATCTTTTGGTCTAAGTGCTGGCTTTATTCAATATAAATTAGATGAAACAACTTTTTTGTTTGATGGACCAGATAATATTATTGATGGCATTGTTCAGAGTGAGACTAATTTTAATGTTGATCTCGGTTTTTCTTATCACTTTTTAGACTATTATGCCCACGCAACTATTAAGAATGTATTGAAAAATTCAGGTATTAATAATGATATAGAAATCACCAGTAATTTAAGACGTTATTTATTTTCTGTTGGTGGTGTCTTTGGTCAACTTGGAAGCGACTGGAGTTTTGAACCATCTGTGATGTTTCAATACAAAGAAGGTACACAAGAGGCTGCTATAGATTTAAATGGGAAAGTTTATAAAGACATGGACTTTGGTAAAATTTGGGGTGGAATTTCTTACAGGAATAGTTTTGATGGTGCTCAATATCTAGATGGGTCTGGTGTTAGTAGCCAAAAACTAAAACAAATCACACCTATTTTAGGTGTTGACCTCAATCAATTTATGTTTGCGTATACTTATACTTACCAAACCAACTCTTTGGTTTTTACAAGTGGCGGATTTCATCAATTGACGCTTGGTTATAATTTCAATTGTAGAAAAGAGAAGTATGACTGTAAATGTCCAGCAGTAAATTAACAGTATGCCAATTATAAAAACCCTTAATGGTGTTTCTCCTAATATTCCAGAGGATTGTTACATAGCTGAAAATGCTACTATTGTTGGTGAAGTTTCAATGGGTAATCAATGTAGTATTTGGTTTAATGCGGTTATCCGTGGCGATGTCCATTATATAAAATTAGGTAATAAAGTTAATGTTCAAGATGGTGCTGTTATTCATGCAACCTATAAAACATCTCCAACAAATATCGGAAATAATGTCTCCATTGGTCATAATGCCATAGTTCATGGTTGCACCATTCATGATAATGTCCTTATAGGCATGGGTAGTATTGTGATGGATGATTGCATTATAGAAAGCAACAGCATTATTGCTGCAGGGGCTGTTGTTACCAAAAATACCAAGGTAGAATCTGGAAGTATTTATGCTGGAATTCCAGCAAAAAAGGTAAAGGATATTAGTGAAGAATTAATTTCTGGAGAGATCAATAGGATAGCAGAAAACTACGTTAAATACTCAGGGTGGTATGAGTAATATCTTTTTAAGAGTCTCCTTATTTCTTGTAATATTATCTGTAATTGGTTGCAAAGGTGCAAAGATAAAGTCTTCCAAAAATTTAAAGATCAATTTTTTGAGTGAGTATATTGTGCCAGATGATTTGATTATAGACAACACTCTTGTCGGAGGATTATCTGGGATTGATTATAATAATGGACAATATTATTTAGTTTGTGATGATGCAAATAACCCTAGAGTTTATAAAGCTAAAATAGATATTGACGGGAATAACATATCTAATATCATATTTGAAAAAGTTATATTAATTGATGATTCATCACAATTTCTTGATTTGGAATCCATTCGGTATGATTCTGATTTGGAACAAATTATGTTGACAAGTGAAGGACATATTTTTAATCAAAAAGACCCTTCGTTTTTTAGTATTTACCCAAATGGTCAAATACAACATACATTTCAAATTCCTGAGTCTTTTAAATCGAATAGTATTCAAAAACCAAGGCATAATGGAACGTTAGAAGGTTTGTGTATCGCTTCTAATAAAAAAGGCTATTGGATAGGTATGGAATTACCTTTGGAATCTGATGGACCAGAGCCACAATTTACTGAGACCAAATCGCCGGTTAGAATCACATATATAAGTTCTAAAACAAAGGAGCCTGTAAAGCAATTTGCCTATTTGTTAGATCCTGTTGCCAAAAAACCAAAAGGAGATTTTTTAGTTAACGGGTTAACGGATTTAGTTCAATACAATGCCAACACCTTTTTAATTTTAGAACGAAGTTATTCTAGTGGTTTAGGAAATCAAGGAAATACTGTAAAAATATTTGAGGCAGATGTTTCTGATGCAACCAACACCATTAAGATGAATAATTTAAAAGATTTTGAGTTTGTTCCTGCTAAAAAGGAATTGCTTTTAAATTTTGAAAACTTAAGAGATAAGTTAACAGATAACAGTATTGATAACATTGAAGGTATTACATTTGGCCCTAGATTGTCAAATGGACATCAAACATTAATATTGGTTTCAGATAATAATTTCAACAACCTTGAAAAGCAATTGAACCAGTTTATCTTACTTGAATTGATTGAAAATTAATTGTTTTTAGCTTAAAAATCCAAATAATTAACTTCAAAACGATTATCTAAAATCCCTTTTAATATGTCAGGATTTCCATTTGTGAAAAAGGCGTTTTTTGATTTGCTTGTTTGTGTATTTAAAAGATGATGTTGTTCTAAAACAGCTTTAGTCTGTCTTGCGACCGCTTCTCCAGAATCAATTATTTTAATATGTCTTGGAAGCATTTCTAGCAATAATGGAATAAGATAAGGGTAATGGGTGCATCCTAATACCAAATAATCAATATTGGCCTTTAGCATTGGCTTTAAATATTCTTTTAAGAGCATTTTTATCTCTTCAGAATTGACTTTACCCATTTCAATCAATTCAACCAACCCTTCACCAACTTGTTCAACCACCTGTAATCCATGTGCATATAAACTGGTGGTGGTATTAAACAGCTCACTTGTAAGCGTCCCTTTAGTGGCTAGAATTCCAATGGCTTTCGTTTTTGAATTTAATGCAGCAGGTTTTATTGCAGGTTCAATTCCAATAAATGGGATCTCATAGTTTTTTCTTAACAAGCTTATCGCATTTGTGGTAGCCGTATTACAAGCCACTACTATTAATTTACAGCCTTGATTAATTAAATATTCGGTGTTTTTAATACTTAAAGCGATAATAGCTTCTTTGCCCTTGACACCATAAGGAGCATTGGCACTATCAGCTAAATAAATGGTATTTTCATTCGGTAGAAGACTGTGAATTTCTTTCCAAATGGAAGTGCCCCCAATACCAGAATCAAAAATGCCAATTGGATTTGTTTGCATAGTATACAAAAATAAAAAAGCTGCTTTGTTTAAAGCAGCTTTATATAAATTAAATTAGATAAAATTTTAGATACCTAATTCTTTTTTAACGTCGTCTAACAAGTTTTTACCATCTGTTAAAATAGCAACACCTTGTGAAGAGTCTAAAACATAGTCAAACCCTTGAGCTCTAGATACTTTTAAAATCGCTGTTTTAGCTTTTTCAGTAATTGGCTTTAAAAGATCCATTTCTTTAGTTTGCATGTCTTGTTGTGCTTGACCTTGATATTGTCTGATATTGTCTTGCATACCTTGGATTTCCTGACCTCTTTTTGCATTCTCCTCATCTGTTTTAGTAGGAGCTTCTGCCTCATATTGCTTTACTTTGTTTTGAAACTCAGTAGCCATGTTTTGAATTTCAGCCTGATACGATTTAGTAAGTGTTTCAAGTTGTGTTTGCGCTGCTTTATATTCTGGCATTGCAGTTATTAAATCCTGGGTATTTATATGAGCAATTTTACTTTGTGCTTGTGAAAAACTTACAGTCCCAATGCATAGTGCTGTTGCTAATAAAAGTGTTTTTAATTGTTTCATTGTTTTAAAAGTGTTAACTGTTGTGAATTATTAATTGTTATTGTTTGTGCTATCTTTTGCCTTTTGGCGTTCTTCTAATATTTTCTTTTTTCGTTCTTCTAATTCTTTTTTCCTAGCTTCTCTTTCTGCCAATTTTTTTTGTCTATTTTCTTCGATAAGCTGTTCTTTCGTTTTTGTTTCGGTTGCTTTTGATTCGGTTGCTTTTGCTTCAGTTACATTTGTTTCTGTTACCTTTTCGACAGATGATGTTTGTTGTTCTTTGGTTTCTGACTCTCCTTTTCTTGCATCTAATTTGGCTTGTTTAGCTTGCTCTCTTTCATCTAATATTTTTTGTCTTCTCTCTTCAGCTTCTAATTGCTTTGCTTCACGATCGGCCAAAATTTCTCGTCTTCTTTTTTCAACAGCACTTTCTCTTTCCGTTTTCTTATCTTCTAATGCTTGTTCACGAGCATCTAATTCCACATTAATTTCTGGCAATAATTCTTCGTTTTGAGCTGCTTTCTTTTCAGCTTTAGATTCGGCTTGTTCTCGTTTAGAAGACCTTGTAATGCTTCTTAATATTTGCTCACTTAAATCAAACTGTTTAGCCGAATACAACATAGTGGCATCAGACGATTTATCGAACACAAAATCATATTTTTTTGAAGCCGCTAAATCTTGTACGGCTGAAAAAATTTGATCTTGAATAGGCTGCATTAACTGCTGTTTTTGAATCATTAAATCACCATTAGGTCCAAATCGTTTTTGTTGATAGTCTAAAATTTCCTTTTCTTCAAAAGCAATATCTTCTTCGCGCTCTTCAATAAGTTCTTTGGTTAAAAGTGCTTTTTCATTGCTTAAATCTTTTCTTTTTTGTTCAATTTGAGATAATTTTTCCTCAATTTCACTTTTCCATTTTAGAATTTTTTGATTGAGTTGTATTGTAGCATCTTGATATTCCGGAACCTTTTCTAAGATATATTCTGTGTCTATATAGGCTATGCGTACGCCTCGTTGCGCTTTGGAAGAAAAGCTGATTATAAACACAAATGTCAGTAAAAAAAGAACGTTAGTTTTCATGTGTCTGTTTTTATAATTCCAATAATTATTCGTTTTAAATTCTAAAAACGACAGATGATTTCTGTTTAAATCTGCCAATTTTTGAATTGATCTTTCAAAATTAACGAATTTTAATCTTAAAAATTTCAATTCTCCTTTCAAATCATCAAACTGTTATTAGAAAATATCGTGCCAAATTTAAAATTGTTGACCAATAATAAAATGTGTTTCCCAACCATGTTTGTTTATTTCTCCCGGTAGAGGATCAAATCCATGTCCAAAATCAATGCCCAATAATCCAAAAGCAGGCATAAAGATACGAATACCTAATCCGGCAGAACGATACAGTTGAAAAGGATTATAATCTTTAAAACTATTATAAGATGCTCCACCTTCTAAAAATGTTAAAGCATATATTTTGGCTGAGGCTTTTAATGTGATAGGATATCTAAGTTCTAAAGAAAATTTATTATAAATTGTACCACCGTCTTGACTTGATAACGATTGATTTGGATAACCACGTAAAGCAATCGCTTCTCTTCCATCTAAACTATAGGTGCCTAATCCATCCCCGCCAAGAAAGAAACGTTCAAAAGGGATAACACCTCTATCATTATTATATGCCCCTAAGAATCCGAATTCAGCACTTGGTCTTAACACTAAATCTTTGGCTATTTGAGTAAACCAATCTGCCTTGAAATTAATTTTATAAAATTCTAACCATTTATAACGTTCTTGGTCAATCTCACCAATTCTTTTAGATGCGTTTTGGCGGTCAATAGGATTTTGAGAAGCATCATCTCTAATAATTATTAATCCATCACGCTCATCTTTTAAAGCGCCATAGTCAACCTTTGTAAATAAAGAATAGGGTATTGAAAATTTAACTCTTACGTCAAAATTTGAACCTCCTGTCGGATAAATTGGATCATTATAAGTATTATTCCTGTTTAAACCAACGGTATAAGACAAGTTGTTTGCATAACCATCACCAAAAGTAAATAAACCAGTGTTGTAGTTGTTTAAATCATAACGTTGGAAACTGACTGCCTGAGATAAGGTAAAATAATCATCTGGAACAGACAAGCGTCTTGCTAAACCAAGTGTAATTCCAGTGATGTTAAAGCTTTTACTCTTATCAGCATTTCGGGTTTGATAATCATATAAAAACTGCTTGGTATGCGATAAAGAAGTTGAAAATTGTACCGGTCTTTTGCCTCCTAACCATGGTTCAGAAAATGAAAAACTATAAGTTTGATAAAAACGACTGGCTTGTAATCGTAACGCAAGTTTTTGTCCGTCTCCCATAGGGATTGGCTTATAAGCATCCTTTTTAAAGATATCTTTTATTGAAAAGTTATTAAACGAAAGGCCTAAAGTTCCAATAAAGCCACCGCCTCCGTAACCACCTTGAAGTTCAATTTGACTTGACCCCGTTTCTTTTACAGAATATTCCATGTCAATGGTACCTTCATTTGGGTTTGGATTAAGAAAATTAGGGGCAATTTCCTGAGCGTCAAAAAAGCCTAATTGTCCAAGTTCTCTAACGGTTCTAACCACATTTGCCTTACTGTATAATTGACCTGGTCTGGTTCTTATTTCGCGGTAAATAACATGGTCATTAGTTTTATCATTCCCAACTACCGTGACATTATTAAAATAAGCAGGTTTTCCTTCAACAATTCTTATTTCCATATCAATAACATTATTTTCTGCCCCAACTTCAACAGGGTTTATGTTTGAAAATAAATAGCCAAAGTTTTGATAGTAATTAGTAATATCATCAGCATCAGGTTTTGAATTGTCTGCAATACGTTTTTGAAGTAAAACGCCATTATAGGTGTCTCCTTTGTTGATACGTAGAATTCTAGATAATTGCTGATTGGTATAAACCGTGTTTCCTATAAATGAAATATTGCCAAAAGTGTATTTTTCACCTTCATTTACCTTAATTTGAAGAGAAATGGTTTTATCATTATTTTTAATAACACTGTCTGACAAAATTCGGGCATCTCGGTAGCCATTTTCCTTGTATTTATCAATGACGCTTGCTAGATCTTTTTGGTAGGCTGAATCAATAAATTTTGATCGTTTTAAAATGCGAAGACGATTTATTTTTTTAGTGTTTTTCATGCTTTTTCTAAGCTGTTTATCACTCAAAACATCGTTACCACTAAAGACAATATTTGTTATTTTAACTTTTTCTCCTTTGTCTATATTTAAAACTAAATTAACTCTCGCCTTTTGAACAGAGTCTGTCACTTCAATGGTTCTGAAATTAATTTTAGTATTTACAAAACCTTCTTTTTTATATTTTGTTTCTAGAAAGTTTTTGGTATTCGTAATAAGGTTTTCAGTTACCTTAACACCTTTTAATAATTTATTGTCCTTTATAATGCCATCAACTTTCCCTTTTTTAACACCATTTACTTTTATTTCATTAAGTTCTGGTAAGTCTGAAAGCCTAATTTGTAAATAGGCCACATTATCTTCAATTTTGGTAACGTAAATTTCAATATCGTTAAAAAGCTTAGAGCTCCAAAGTTTTTTTATGGCATTACTGATATCTTCACCAGGTATATTGATTTCTTTTCCTTTGCTTAAACCAGAGTAAGTTACTATAGTTTGTTCACTAAAACTGGAGTTGCCCAAAACGGAGACATCTCCTAAAATATATTTTTTATCAGAATTATAGGTAATTTCTTGTGCTTGAATATTAATACTGCAAACAAAAATTAATAACAATATGCAGTGTTTAAAAAATGTTTTCAATAGTAATATATTAGCTAATTTGTTCACTTGTTTTCCCAAATCGTCGTTCTCTTTTTTGATATTCAATAATAGCATAATACAGATCTTCTTTTGAAAAATCTGGCCAAAGTGTATTTGTAAAATACAATTCTGCGTATGCAATCTGCCAAAGCAAAAAATTACTTATTCGTTGTTCCCCACTGGTTCTAACAAGTAAATCTACATCTGGTAAATTTCGCGTGTAAAGATGCTCATTAATAATTGATTCATCAATATTTTCGGGCGAAATTATATTATTTTTAACTTTAATACTTATTTCTTTTATAACACTTACCAATTCTTCTCGTGAGCCATAGCTTAAAGCAATTGTTAAAGTCATTCTGGTATTTAACTTCGTTTTTTCCATAACATCAACAAGCTCTTTATGAACTTTAGATGGTAATGTGCTTAAATTGCCAATAGTACAAAGTTTAATATGATTGTCTTGAAGTGTTTTAATTTCTTTTTTTAAAGAAGAAATTAAAAGCCGCATTAGCGTTTGTACTTCTAATTTTGGTCTATTCCAGTTTTCAGTAGAAAATGCATAAAGTGTTAAATTTTCTACTCCAAGTTCTGCACAACCTTCAACAACCTGCCTTACAGCTTTAGCCCCGTTTTCATGCCCAAATGCCCTGGCCATACCTTGCTTTTTTGCCCAACGGCCATTACCGTCCATAATTATGGCAATATGCTTTGGTAATCTGTTATCGTTTATTTGTGCTTTTAAACTCATTGATTAATTTGGACAATAACAAGGGTTTTCTCCAAAAGTATAGGTTAGTGTGATGCCGGTAAAAGTGTACCAGTCGTTATTATTTTGGTTTCCAAATCTATAGACTTGAAGTGATTCGTCTTTTGGGTAGCTGCCTTCAATATTGTCAGAAAAAGTATAACGAGCTCCAACTTCTATTCCAACAATGAGATTGCCAAGAAAATTTGATTTAAAACCTAAAACCATTGGAATGCCAAAAGCCCAACTCGAGGTATTTTGAGAGGTCTGTATTCCGCTTAAAAAATAAGAGTCTTCAATATGAGCTACTGCTATACCCGAATACAAATAAGGTGTTGCTACTTTATGTCCTGAATGCAGATTAAAATCAAAAAAGGTAAATTCCAGTCCACCTGATATTTCTATGATTTGATTAGTAAAACTATAGTCTCTTTGAATGCGCCTTGGATCATCTGATTTAGCGTCTTCTCCTTTTAAATCAGTAAAAGATACAGATATTCTGTATGAATGTCTTGGACTTTTGTTCCATTTATAAATACCACCCATTGCCAATTGATTAGGGGCAATATAATTGGTACTGCCCACATCACCAATAAAATTACTTCCACCAACAAAAATTCCCAATTCATTAATTTGAGAGTAGCTTGATTGAATGCTTAATATGCTTAAAATAAAAATGGCTGTATACCTCATAGATATTTAAAAGTTTGCAAATATAATAAATATGATTAGGCTATTGCAATTACAGCCTAATTGAATTAGCTTTAAAACATAAATTATTCAAAAATATTGCCTAATTACGCCTGTCTTCTCCCCAAAGAAGCTTTTTGCGAAGTGTTGTTAAGAAGCTTTCATTTAAAAGATCAACCATTTTAATTGTAAAAGGGGCTTTCTTAATTTTAATAATAGTTCCGTTTTCTAAAGTCGCAATTCTAGAATCCAAAGACACTAAATGACTTTCTTCTCTGCCTGTAACTTTAAGTTGAATTTCGGTAGCATCAGGTATAATTAAAGGACGCGCACTTAAATTATGAGGCGCTATCGGGGTTATAACAAAACTATTTGTTTCTGGAGTTATTACGGGACCTCCACAACTTAATGAATAACCGGTTGAGCCAGTAGGTGTTGAAATAATAAGTCCGTCACTCCAGTAGGATGTGAGGTATTCTCCGTCTAAAAAAGTTTCCACAGTAATCATGGAAGTCGTATTTTTTCTACTTACTGCAATTTCATTGAGTGCAAAATTCATAGAATCAATATCTTCATTTTCCACAGAAGTTTCTATAGTTAGCAAGCTTCTTTCTGAAATTCTATATTTTCCGTTAATAATATTTTGAATAGCTATTTCAATATCATTTACTGGAATAGTTGCTAAAAAACCTAATCTGCCGGTGTTGATGCCTATAATAGGTATTCCTAAATCTTTTATAAAGGTAATGGCTCTAAGAATGGTTCCATCACCTCCAATACTAACAAACAAATCAAATGAGGCATCTAATGTATCAAACTGTTTATTAAATAAATAGTCTATTTTGTTTGGTTCATTATCATTAATGAGATTATAGAATTCCGTTTCTATGTAAGCATCAATTCCTTTTTTTTTGAGAAAATTAAAAAGGGTTTCTACTGAAAATGTCGTGGTTAAATTATAAAATCTTCCAAATACAGCAACTTTCATAACTTACATGTTTAAATATTTATTTAAATAGTCTGAACGTTCTTTAAGACTTTCTATGTAACTATCTTCTTCATGACCAGAAATAATGTTGTAGCTATATCGTCTAAAAGTTTGTATGATATTATTTAAACCTGTATTTCCAATTTTTAGAGTTACTTCGATAATATCACTATTGGATTTAGAAACAAAAGCTCCTAGAAGCTTCCCGTTGTTTGATTCAACAATCTGACTTATTTGACTAAACGAATAATCATCAACTCCTTTTTCAACAACTAAAATACTGCCTGCATCATAAAAAAAAGGCGTTTCATTAAACAATCCAATAATGTCTTTAAGTTCATAGTAACCTATATAATCATTTTTTTCATTTAAAACAGGCATCACATTTGTAGTGTGTTTTGTAAAAGCCTGTAAAACATCTAACCACGTGGTGTCTGCTCTAACAAAAAATGCTTCAATAGCATACTTGTAATTATTTAATGGCAAATCGCTTTCAAAACAATGTGCATCCGTTTCAGAAAACGAGCCTAAAAAAACCTGTTCTTCATTGATTACAGGAATATGAGAAAACGTTAATTGGTTAAATAACAGCATCAAATCACTAATTTTACTGTTACTGTTTAAAGGCTTTATGTCATTAAGAATATATGAGGTGAGATCCATTGTTAAGTTTTAATACTAAACAAAATTAATCAAAAAAAAAGGACATAAGCCTGTTCTACTTTGTATTTTTGTCAATTAAAAAGTGATAAATGACAAAGTTAAGTGTAAATATAAACAAGATTGCTACTTTAAGAAATTCAAGAGGTGGAGATGTGCCTAATGTAGTTCAGTTTGCAAAGGATGTTCAAAGATTTGGGGCGCAAGGTGTGACCATACATCCTAGGCCGGATGAACGACATATTCGTTATCAAGACGCTTATGATTTAAAGCCAGAAGTTTACACTGAATATAATATTGAAGGAAACCCAGTCGATTCCTTTATGAAGTTGGTTTTAAGTATAAAACCAACACAAGTGACTTTAGTGCCAGATGCTATAGATGCTATTACCAGTAATGCGGGCTGGGATACTTTGAAACACAAAGAATTTTTGATTGACATCATTAAAGAATTTAAACAAAATGGCATAAGAACCTCTATTTTTGTTGATCCTGTATTAAAGCAAATTGAAGGCGCAAAAGAAACAGGTACGGATAGAATTGAGTTGTATACAGAAGCTTTTGCACATCAATTTAATTTAGGAAACAAAGAAGCTATTAAGCCTTATACAGAATGTGCAGAATTGGCTAATAGACTTGGTCTGGGAATAAATGCCGGTCATGACTTGTCTTTAGATAATATCAAGTATTTCAAAGATAATATTCCAAATTTATTAGAAGTTTCAATAGGTCATGCCCTTATTGCTGAAAGTTTATATTTAGGTGTTGAAAATGTGATTCAAATGTATTTACATAAATTAAAATAATGTTTTTACACTCAAATATATTAGGGGAAGGTCAAGGTAAGATATTTGTAATTCTTCATGGTTTTTTAGGCATGAGCGATAACTGGAAAACGCATGGCAAGCAACTCAGTGAATCTGGATTTGAAGTGCATTTAATTGACCAACGTAATCATGGCAGCAGCTTTTGGGATGATAGTTTTAATTATAAAGTGTTAGTTCAAGATTTAAAGCAATATTGTGATCAGCATCATCTTTCAAATATTATTTTGTTAGGACATTCAATGGGTGGAAAAACGGCCATGCTGTTTGCTACAGAATATCCTGAAATGGTTTCAAAATTAATTGTTGCAGATATTTCGCCTAGATTTTACCCAATTCATCATGAATCTATATTGGCCGGGTTAAATGCTTTAGATTTTGAAAGTATAAAGAGCAGAAATGAGGCAGATGCTTTATTAAATGAGTATATACCCGATTTAGGCACACGTCAGTTTTTGCTCAAAAATTTATATTGGAAAGAAAAAGGACAGCTCGCACTTCGTTTTAATTTAAAGGCTTTAACTGAAAATATTGCTGAAGTAGGTGAGGCTTTGCCATTAGAAGCCAAATTTTTAAAAGAGACCTTATTTTTGCGTGGTAATAAATCAAATTATATCAATTCGCAGGATGAATCTTTGATATCTTATCATTTTCCGAAAGCACAAATTATTGCAATTAAAAATGCTGGGCATTGGTTACATGCAGAAAATCCTAAGGATTTTTTTGATGCATTAATGGAGTTTGCAGCTTAAATTATTTTGTATCTTTAAATAAAATATAGGCCCATGAAACTTATAATCAAATTATTATTAAATGCTTTAGCAGTAGTCATCCTATCTAAAATATTATCAGGCGTATATGTTGAAAGTTATACTACAGCTATACTTGTAGCGGTAGTTTTATCTTTATTAAATCTTTTGGTAAAACCTTTTTTAGTCATTTTAACCTTGCCAATTACCATAGTCACATTAGGGCTGTTTATGCTGGTTGTGAATGCATTAATCATTCTGCTGGCTGATAAGTTAATTGACGGTTTTTCAGTAAGTAGTATTTGGATAGCCATACTTTTTAGTGTTCTACTTTCCATATTACAATCTTTATTTCATTCTTTTTTAAAAGAAGAAGAAAAATAGCATAAACCAAATAAGTTAAAACTTTGTTGGGATGCAAAAATATTATATTTTTGCATCCCAATTTTAGTTATATAAATTGCTGGGTTTTAAATACCTTATATGTTAAATGCCCATTTAGGGCTTCATACCAATTAAAATGAATATTACAAGAGAAAACCGTGATGCGTTAAACGCTGTAGTGAAAGTTGATATTGCTAAAGAAGATTATAGCGATAAAGTAGAAAAAATCTTAACAGATTACCGTAGAACAGCTAATATACCTGGTTTTAGAAAAGGACATGTTCCTATGGGAATGGTTAAAAAACAATATGGCAAAGCAGTCCTTGTTGATGAAGTCAATAAGTTATTGCAAGATGCTTTAAATAAATATTTAACAGAAGAGAAATTAGATGTTTTAGGACAGCCATTACCAAAAACTCAAGATAGTATTGATTGGGATTCTGATGGTTTTTCTTTTGAGTTTGAATTAGGATTGGCTCCAGAATTTGAAGTGGAGTTAAAAAGCAAAAAAGCTATTACTCAATATAACATAGTTGCTGATGCAAAAATGATTGAGGAGCAAATTGAAAATATTCAAAAACAATATGGCAAATTAGTGTCTCAAAATGTGGTTGAAAAAGAGAGTGAAATAACTGGAACCTTCAAAAATGAAGCACATGAAATTGAAAACACTATTTCGTTAACTGTAGATAAGTTTAAGGAAAAATCAACAGCTAAAAAGTTTGTAGGATCTAAAGTGGGTGATGTCATTTCTCTTAATACAAAAGGGCTTTATAGTGATGATCATGATTTAATGCATGCGTTAAAAGTTGGTCACGATAAAGTGCATGGTTTAGATATACCTGTTACTTTTACTATTACAGAAATTAATAAACGCGAATTGGCAGATTTAGACCAAGACTTGTTTGACAAACTTTTTGGAAAGGATGTTGTGAAATCAGTTACTGAATTAAAGGACAAAATTAAAGAAGACGCTGAAAAACAATTTGCACAACAAGCAGATCAAAAGTTGTTAAATGATGTGACTGAATATCTAGTTGACAGTACTAAGTTTGATTTGCCTGCGGAATTTTTACAAAAATGGTTACGAACTGCTGGTGAGAAACCATTAGATGTTGATCAAGCGAAGGAAGAATATGAAAAATCAGAAAAAAGCTTGCGTTACCAATTAATTGAAGGAAAGATCATCACAGATAATAAAATTCAAGTGACTATTGAAGATATAAAAGGTCATGCTAAAGACATGATAAAAGGCCAAATGGCTCAATTTGGTCAATTGAATCCAACAGATAAAGAACTTGAAGATATCGCAGCACGTGTCTTATCAAATCAAGATGAAGCAAGACGTATTTCAGAACAATTAATCAGCCAAAAGTTACTAAATCTTTACAAAGAGAAAGGAAATTTGAAAGTAAAAGAAGTAACTTATGAAAATTTTGTAAAGGAAGCTTATAGTAAGAAATAAGCAGTACATTAATAAATAATTATTCCTTATCTTTAGGTGCCCAATTTTTTAAAATTAAGTACCTATTTTTTCAGTAAAATCTTAATTATGAAAATGGTATTAATTTTCATAATTAAGATTTTCGCATCCTAGGTAAAATTGGGATTTAAATTAAAGTTTAATAATAAAATTTAACAATGGATTACGCAAAGGAATTTGAAAAATTCGCCATAAAGGACCAAGGAATTAGCAGTACGTATTACAATAAGATTATGAGTAGTATGTACCCAACAAATCTAACACCAAACATTATTGAAGAGCGTCAAATGAATATTGCCATATTCGATGTGTTTTCGCGTTTGATGATGGATCGAATTATTTTTATGGGAACGGCCATAAATGATCAGGTTGCTAATATTATTCAAGCACAATTGTTGTTTTTAGAGAGTACAGATTCTTCTAAAGACATTCAAATTTATATTAATTCTCCAGGAGGAAGTGTTTATGCCGGTTTAGGTATTTATGATACCATGCAGTTTATTAAGCCCGATGTAGCCACTATTTGTACTGGAATGGCGGCATCTATGGGCGCTGTTTTGTTGTGTGCAGGAGCAAAAGGTAAACGCAGTGGGTTAACGCATTCAAGGGTAATGATTCATCAACCACTTGGCGGTGCTCAAGGTCAGGCCAGTGATATTGAAATCACAGCCAGAGAAATACTTATTTTAAAAGAAGAACTTTATAAAATAATTAGTAAGCATTCTGGTCAGGAATACGACAAAGTGTATGCTGACAGTGATAGAGATTATTGGATGAAGGCTGATAAGGCTAAGGAATACGGTATGATTGATGAGATTTTGGCTCGTAATTAAATAAAAAATCGTAATTTTAACAAATTGTTATAGAGGGATTTATAAAAATTGATTCCCCGAATAGATAAAAATTAATGGCAAAAGAAGAATTAGAATGTTCGTTTTGTGGTCGTAAAAAACCTGAAACAAACTTATTAATAGCAGGATTAGATGCGCATATCTGTGATAGATGTATAGAGCAGGCGCACGGTATTGTTATTGAAGAATCAAAGCAAAGTGATAGCAGTGACTTGTTTGCAGAATTAAAATTACGCAAGCCACAACAAATCAAAGAATTTCTAGATGGTTACATAATTGGTCAGAATATGACCAAAAAAGTGATGTCCGTTGCAGTTTATAATCACTACAAACGTTTATTACAACCTATTACTACAGATGATATTGATATTCAGAAAAGTAATATCATAATGGTTGGGCAGACAGGAACCGGTAAAACTCTAATTGCAAAAACCATTGCGAAAATGCTTAATGTGCCTTTAGCAATTGTAGATGCTACCGTTTTAACAGAAGCAGGTTATGTAGGTGAAGATGTTGAAAGTATTTTAACCCGTTTATTGCAGGCCGCTGATTATAATTTGGAGAAAGCAGAAAAGGGTATTGTTTTTATTGATGAAATTGATAAAATTGCGCGTAAAAGTGACAATCCATCCATCACTAGAGATGTTTCTGGGGAAGGAGTTCAACAAGCCTTATTAAAACTTCTTGAAGGTACCGTTGTAAATGTTCCGCCAAAAGGTGGGCGTAAGCATCCAGATCAAAAATTTATTGAGGTCAATACTGAAAACATCTTGTTTATCGCGGGTGGGGCTTTTGATGGTATTGAAAGACATATATCTAAACGACTAAATATGCAAGCAGTTGGGTATAGTGCTTCTATATCTGATGAGATTGTAGACAAAGACAACTTGTTGCAATATATTATTCCAAAAGATTTAAAAGATTTTGGTTTGATTCCTGAAATAATTGGAAGATTGCCAGTACTTACCTATATGGATCCTTTAGATTCTAAAACACTTCGAGCGATATTAACTGAACCAAAAAATGCGATTATTAAGCAGTATAAAAAACTGTTTTCGATGGATGACGTGGATTTCAGTATTACTGATGGCGCATTAGATTATATAGTGAATAAAGCTATTGAATATAAATTAGGAGCAAGAGGTTTGCGTTCACTATGTGAAGAAATTTTAACCGATGCTATGTTTGAATTACCGAGTAGTAATGAAAAGAAATTGAATGTTACGAAGCTTTATGCTGAGGAAAAAATATCAAAAACAACTATTAAAAAGTTAAAAGCTGTTTCTTAAAATAACTTTAATTTTGCATATAAAAAAAACCACTCTAATTTTAGAGTGGTTTTTTATTTTATGGATGTTAATTAATAATGGATATTTATTTGAATAATAGTTTAAAAGTAAAGTGAATTACTTATTAAGCAAAGGCTTTTTTAGATTTTTAGATTAATATCATTTAATATTCGTTCAAAAACCGGATAAAACAAATTTATCCGACGAAAGGAATTTGCCTAAGTATTGAGCTTTAACAGTTCATCGATATAAACTCTGGTATTTGAAAGTCGAGGTACTTTGTGCTGGCCACCAAGTTTGTTATTTTGCTTTAACCAATCATAGAAAAGATTTTTTCTGGCAATATGTATAGAGGGCTTGTTAAGGGTAATATTATTATAACGTTTGGCTTCATAATCTGAATTTAATGCCTTAAGGGCATTGTCAAATAACTCATTAAAATAATGAATATCTTCTGGATGTGTTTTAAACTCAATAATCCATTCATGAGCTCCTTTTTCTTTTCCTTTCATGAAGATGGGTGCCGCAGTATAATCAACAATCTGAGACTTCGTTTTTTTGCATACTTTTTTTAATGCTTCCTCAGCGTTTTCTATGATGAGTTCTTCGCCAAAAACATTAATATGATGTTTTGTTCTGCCAGAAACTTTTATCCTATATGGATGAAGGGATGTAAATCGCACCGTATCACCAATTTTATAACGCCATAATCCAGCATTGGTTGTGATGATTACCGCATAATTTTGATGCAGTTTCACTTCACTTAAAGGAATCACTTTTTGATTTGAAGTACCATAAGTGTCCATTGGGATGAATTCATAAAAAATGCCATAATCAAGCATCAGTAATAATTCACTGGAATTGTTTTTATCCTGAATAGCAAAAAATCCTTCAGAAGCATTATAAATTTCATAATATTTAAATCCAGATTGCGGTAATATTTTTTTGTATTGATCCTTGTAAGGCGTAAAGCTTACACCTCCGTGAAAATACACTTCTAAATTAGGCCATATATCAAACAAATTGTTTTTACCCGTAGTTTCCAAAACATTATTAAGTAATACCAGCATCCAGGATGGAACACCTGTTAAACTGGTGACATTTTCATTGATAGTTTCATCAACAATGGCCTGCATTTTATGTTCCCAATCACTCATTAACGAGACTTTATTACTTGGGGTACTGCTAAACTCAGCCCACAGGGGCATATTATCAATTAAAATGGCCGATAAATCCCCAAAGACGGTGCCATTTTCTCTGTAAAGCTCTTTGCTTCCTCCAAGACGTAAACTCTTGCCTGTAAACATTTGAGAGTTTTCATTATTATTAAGATACATGCATAACAAATCTTTACCAGCAGCATAATGACAATCTTCTAATGATTCCATACTAACGGGTATAAATTTGCTTTTAGCATTTGTGGTACCGCTAGATTTTGCAAACCATTTGATTGGTGTGGGCCAAAAAATATTGGTTTCTCCGTTTCTTGATCTTTCAATGATGTCATGATACTCTTCGTAGGTTGAAATGGGTATCCGTTCGGCAAATGTTCTGTAATTATTAATAGATGCAAAGTCAAATTTTTTGCCAATTTGTGTGTCTTTAGCAGTTTCAATAAGGTTTAAAAGCAATTCCGTTTGAACTTCATTGGGGTATTTTAAAAACAACTCAATTTGATGAAAGCGTTTTTTAAGAAACCAAGAAGCAATAGAATTTACTAATGGAATTGGCATATTTGTTTTATCTTTAAGTTCTTAAAAATAACACTTTTTTTCATGACTTTTGAAGGCGTTTTAACAAAAATGGAAACTGAATTTTCTCAACCTATTCAGTACTATTTGGTTTTTGAAAATGATTTTATCAATGTTAATCAGTTAATAGATAGAAGAATCACCATTCATTTTGTTAAATATCAATGCTTAAATTGTGGATTAGATCGACCGATATTCAGGCAAGGGTTTTGTAAAAGTTGTTTTTTTGAAATTCCTCAAGCGGCTGATTGGATTATGAGACCGGAGCTAAGTACTGCGCATTTAGGGAAAGAAGACCGTGATTTGGAATATGAAAAGAAGGTGCAGTTACAACCTCATATCGTTTATTTAGCCAATTCCAGCAATGTCAAAGTAGGGGTAACTAGAAAAAGTCAAATCCCAACACGATGGATTGATCAGGGAGCGCATGAAGCTATTGAAATTGTAGAAGTTCCTAATCGTTATTTGGCGGGTATAACAGAAGTTGCTTTAAAAGACCATGTTGGTGACAAAACCAATTGGAGAACCATGTTAAAAAATGATATTGTTGATGAAAATTTGGTGGAATGGCGTGAACGTTTAAAAAAGTATATTCCAGACGAAGCTCAAGATTATTATATTGCATCAAACACAGAAACCAATATAGATTTTCCGGTTGAAAAATATCCTATAAAGCCTAAAAGTTTAAACATTATTAAAGATCAAAAGTATGCTGGTACACTTACTGGGATTAAAGGGCAGTACCTTATTTTTGAAGATGATACCGTTTTTAATGTACGTTCCAATGAAGGATTGGTAATAAATTTAACTATTAATTAATATGAATTTAAAAATATCAAACCATCTATTGGTAGTATTTTTTTTAAGCTTTTTACAGTTTACACATGCTCAAGATAAGCCATTAGAAATCAGTTATATAAGAAACTCAGATAATTCTGTGACATTCTCATTTAATAAGAAAAACCCTGGAAGTACTTTTGTTATATTAGATTTTAATCAGTTAACCAATTCAAGTTCTTCCGATATAAGACGAACTTTTAATGGAAGTGCGGGTGTTTTAACTACATTAAAGCCAATTGACCCTAAAAAGGGCATTGGTTTTTCCTATTCGTACACTTATATAGATGGCAATTCACGAGCTAAACCAGAATTGGATTTTAAATATATTTTTCCGTTTCAAAATAATAAAAAAATCAAGGTAAGAAAATTATCATATTTAGGTAAAAAATTTGGTAATACTGACCCAAAAAACTGGACTTCTTTTCAGTTTTTAACAGTGCCAAATGATACCATTTATGCTGCAAGAATGGGAGAAGTAATAAAAATTGTGGATGAATTTAATCCAGACTCAACAGTTGAATATGATTTCAGTAAAGACTCAAATTATATTGTGGTAGAGCACGATGACGGAACTTTAGCTAGGTATGGCGTGCTCAAAAAGAATAGTATCATGGTAAAATTAGGAACTAAGGTTTATCCATTAACACCTATAGCAATTACTGGAAGTTATGATAAACCAGAAAATAGTCAATTGCGTTTCTCTGTATTTTATTTGGATGACGATATTACAGAATTAAACGATAGTAATTCTACTTTAAGCAATCAGAAACATTATTATATTTATGTGGACCCTCTATTTTATAATGGGAAGGATGGTTCCACTTCAAAATTAACGGATAATACTGATTATATCGCTTATTGTAATAATGATATTATTGAGGCAGAAATGACAAAAAGAGAGAAGAAGAAAAGACTGAAAGAATAGAAAACTTTTAAAAAAATTATTCTAAAAAGAACGTAAATAAAAAATCCCATTTACATATTTAATGTAAATGGGACTAATGTGAAGTTTAAAATAAACGATTAAATGTCTTCCTGATCTCTAATATTTTGTATGTATTCTGCTTTTTGAATTTCTCGACGTCTTTTAACAGAAGGTTTGGTAAAAAACTGTGCGTCTCTTAAATTCTGCATGACTTTAATATTACGGTGTTTTCTTTTATAACGTTTTAAAGCGCGTTCAATATTTTCTCCTTCTTTTATAATGATTTTTAACATATATGTTTTTGATTTTTAATATTGAATTTGAGGATTATCCCAAATAGGTTTTTAATACTTTACTTTTCGAGGTATGGCGTAACCTACGGATGCCTTTTTCTTTTATTTGTCTAACACGTTCGCGCGTTAACCCAAAGGATTCGCCTATTTCTTGCAGACTCATAGGCATTTTGTCATTTATACCATAGTAATGTCTTATAACCTCTGCTTCTTTATCTGATAGCATATCTAATGCACGATTGACTTCGATATTTAATGAAGCCTTCATTAAACTGGCATCTGGTCTAGGTGACTCACCTGATTGAACCACATCATACAGCGTAGAAGTTTCACCTTCTTTAAATGGAGCATCCATAGAGACATGTCTTCCAGAAATCTTCATTGACTGTTTTACTTCGCTCAAAGTAAGATCTAAAGTGTGAGCAATTTCTTGAGCACTTGGCGGTCTTTCATGAGTTTGTTCTAAAAACGAATAGGCTTTATTAATTTTATTAATAGAACCAATTTTATTTAATGGCAGTCTCACTATGCGTGATTGTTCTGCTAGTGCTTGAAGAATAGCCTGTCTAATCCACCATACTGCATAAGATATAAATTTAAAACCTCTGGTTTCATCAAATCGTTTTGCCGCTTTAACTAAACCAGCATTTCCCTCGTTTATTAAATCTGGTAAGGTTAAGCCTTGGTTTTGGTATTGTTTTGAGACTGAAACCACAAAACGTAAGTTAGCAGTTGTGAGTTTATCTAAAGCCACTTGATCTCCAGCGCGAATTCTTTGTGCTAACTCAACTTCCTCGTCAGCAGTTATTAATTGAATTTTACTAATGTCTTGAAGATATTTATCAAGTGATTTTGATTCTCTGTTGGTAACTTGTTTCGTAATTTTTAATTGCCTCATATATTGTTTTTAAGTTATAATTTATATTACCTATAACTTAACCTTTTAAATGAGAAAACCTAATAATTACGATTCTTTATTCCTATAACATGATAAATAAAACCGAAAAGTCTAATTAATGGTATCCTTTTTCTTTTTCTTACCACCTAATAAGCCTCCCAGTACATTTTTTATTTCTTTTTGAACCGTACTTTGAGTTGATGCTTTTGTTGAATCTGTTGCTGTGGTTTTACTTTCTGTAGATTCTTTTTCTGTTGTATTAGTATTACCGCCTAAAAGATTTCCAAGTAAATTATTAACCTCCTTTTTTCCCTGATTCATTAGCTTTTGTTTTTCAATCTCAATTAATTGATTGGTAAGTTTTGAAACGCCACTTGTTAAATCTGTCTTGACTTCTGGTTTCAAATAAGTTCCTGTAATATTGGCGGTTATTGGAATTGAAAGATTATTAATTGAAGCTTCATCAATTTTACCAATTAGTCTATTGACTTCACTACCCAAATACTTTGCAGGTACATTAAACACTGCATTATAGGTCATGGTTTTGTCAAATTTATGTGATCCGGCAACTTCTATATCAATATCTTGATATTTGATATGAAATGGTTTTACACTTACCTGACCATTATTGAATTCAAACTTTGTTTTTAAATCGTTTATATTTAATTTTTTAAAATCGACAAAATTTAGAGTGCTGCTTAAACTATTTAATACTTCTGCATTTAGTGGATTGACAGTAGATGAGAATATTTCTGCCAGAGCATTACCAGAGAGGGTATTTAGGTTAGGAGTAAAATCATCAGTTAAATCCCCTTTTAAGGTTATTTCAGTATTCAATTTTCCTTGTATGGCTTTAGCAATTGGCGCCATATTTTGAAATAATTCAAATCCTTGAAAAGACTGTGCAATATCAAAACTTTTAATACCTAAATCCATATTAAAAGAGGGGGTTTGAGTTTTAGTTGAAACCAAACCTGTTATTGCCAATTGACCGTCAAAAAGGCTGGAAGTCATATTTTGCAATATAGCTTGTTCATCTTTAATGATTAATGTGCCATTTACATTTTTCAACTTTAAATTATCGTATTCTACGGTGTTGGCCTGGGCATTGATGGTACAATCTAAAAATGCTGGAATTTTTAATGATTCTTTTGCCGATGTAATGTTCTTATCCGGTTCTGGGACTTCTTTACTCATAAAATCGTTCACCGCAAAGACGTTTGAATTTAAATTAAAATTACCATGAAGTGGTTTATCACTTAATAAAAACCCAAGTAACCCCTGAATAGTTCCTGTAGCTGCTAAATCACTTTTGCCTGTTGTGGCATTAAACTGGTTCAAGGAGACATTTCCAGTGTTAAAGGTTAATTTGGCATCTGAAATTTTGATTGGATTAGCTAAAGTTTCAGAGGAAAAATTAAGATTGCTCACACTCATAGTGCCACTATTTTTTATACGATCATATGCATTTGTTTCAATGGCGTCCATATCAAAAGCCGTTTTTATGTTAGCTTTTAAGATACCAGTCATTGCATTATCAAATTCAATAGGATATACCTTAGTTATATTTGCTAAGTTTAAAACGCCTTCTAAAGTAGCATTCACCAACATGTTTTCAGTTAGGTTTTTAAGTGTAGCCGATGATTTGAAAATATCCTGATCTATTTTGAAATTAAGGGCATTAATATCAATATAAGTGTCATCAATGATTCCGGTCGTATTTTTTATAGAGGTGTTAATAGTGATATTTTCAACGCGTTTTGGCAAATCAGGATACTTAAAAGAGGCATTATTTGACACTATATTAATATCTAAAGTTGGAATGGTTTCTTCTGAATAGATTCCCTTAATAATACCATTAATTTTAAAATCACCAGTAGTTTCAACAGTTTCAAGGTTTTTAGAATAGGTTTCAGGAATCACCGCTAAAAAATCTTTAAATGAAGAGCCTGGGTTTTCAAAAGTCAAATCAATTTCTTGTCCTTCTTCTAATAATTTTACATAACCATGAAATTCTAAAGGCAATTGATTGATAAACCCTTTGTTATCTTTAAATGTATAGGTGTCGTTTGGTAAATCTAGATCTATTAAGGCATCTAATTTTACTAGATTATTTTTTAAATAGCTTGTGCTATCCATAGTGATGCTTAAATGGGCTTCACTTTTTGTTTCTAATTCAGACTTGTCAGCAGAGAAAATACCTTTACCTTCATGGTTAAATTCAGATAAAGAAATAAACATTTTTGAGGCGTCATCTGTATAAGTTAAAGCGCTGTTAATTATTTTATAATCTTTAATGTCAAACTTAAAGCTACTCTTTTGATTTGTTGATTCTGTCTTGGTTTTATCTTCTTTAGTAATGCTATAATTAGTATTTCCGTGAATATCTGTTTTTAAAGTTATTAAACCTTCATTTAACGCAATAGAATTGATAATTATGGGATCTTCATCTGCATTTTTAAAGAGTTCTTTAATAGACATAGTGAATGAGATGTCTTTTGCAGTCAAAAAGGTCTCGTCTTTAAAGGGTTGTAAATTGGTAATTATTAAGTTACTCACAGATACATGTGCTTGTGGAAAACTTCTGATAAAACTTAAACTAACATCACTAAATTCCACTTTTGCATTAAGGTTGTCGTTAATGAAATCTTTAACCATCCCTTTAATTTGAGATTGAAAGATAAACGGAATCACTATTAATAAAACAATGATGCTAAATAAGGTAATACCTGTAATTTTTAATGCTTTTTTCATAAGAAAACGATTGTAAAAATATATACGCAAAAATGATGCTAAAAGATGAAATGAAAGCAAAAATTAATGTTAACTTTTTTAGGTCTTAGAGTAAATCTATTTCTTCATTCACTTTTAGGTTAAAACGCCTTCTGAATAAATAAACACCCAGATATAGAAATGGAGTGTCAAAAAGAGCAATAATAGCTTTAAAAATAAAGCCTGCAACTAATAATCCTTGAAATTTACTCCATTCAATAATTTCAAAAGAACAAAGCAAAACTAATATGGTTAAAGTATCTACAAACTGGGAAGAGAAAGTTGAAAAATTATTACGTAACCATAAATGTTTGCCTTTGGTGAGACGTTTCCAGAAATGATAGATCTGAATATCTATAAACTGTGCAAAAAGATAGGCCAGCATACTTGCAAAAACTGCTAATGCCGTATTACCAAAAACAGTTGAAAACATACGATCTCCTACTGGAGACCAACTGGTTGCCGGAACAGCATTGGATACAAAAACAATGGTTAATGAAAAAATGGAGGCAAAAATACCTGTAACCACAATTTGGTTTGCGCGTTTTTTACCATAGATTTCGCTTATTAAATCCGTGATTAAAAAGGTAATGGGATATGGTAAAATGCCTACGGAAATTTCAAAAAGCTTGGTGCCAAAAATTTCAAGATTGAAGGGATACCAGTAAAAAAACTTTTGAAAGATTAAGTTTGAAACCACTAGAGAAGTTATAAAAAGAGCTCCCAAGAGCATATAAATTTTTTGTGCGGCGAGCTTATCTTTTATTGTCATAGAAACTTATTAACAGTTTTCACAAATATAGTTTAAAGTGATTTTCTTTTAGTTATTTTGCTAATTATTATGATTGAATCCCACATTGTTTACATATCACTTGGAAGTAATAAAGGCGACAGATTCAAAAATCTGCAAGAGGCTATTGACCTCATATATCTTAAAGTTGGTAAGATAGACGTTATTTCTAAAGTATATAATAGTCCTGCTTTTGGTTTTGAAAGTGATGATTTTTTAAATACATGTTTGCGTTTAGAAACAGACCTGGAAGCTAAAGAGGTTTTAATAGAATTATTGAGTATTGAAAAAAGACTAGGCAGAATTAGAAATAAAAAATCTGGGTATGAAGCCAGAATGATTGATTTAGATATCATCTTTTACGATGATGAAATTATTGATACAAAAACGTTACAAGTGCCACATCCAGAAATGGAAAAACGTCAATTTGTGCTACAACCCTTATTTGATATTGCTCCTAAAGTAATTCACCCAGAGCTAAAAAGTGACGTTGCAGAATTACTTAATATTTGTAAAGACAAAACCAGTATAGAACCCATTAACATCTGGATAAAAAACCCAACAAAAAAACACTCTTTCTCAAAATATAATTACATAGCCATTGAAGGAAATATAGGTGCTGGAAAAACAAGTTTAGCTACTAAAATATCGCTTGATTTTAATGCGAAACTTATTTTAGAACGTTTTGCCGACAACCCTTTTTTACCTAAGTTTTATGAAGACGCACAGCGCTATGCTTTTACTTTGGAAATGTCTTTTCTTGCGGACAGATATCAACAAATTTCTGATGATTTATCCCAACTTGATTTATTTAAAGATTTTATAGTGAGTGATTATGATGTGTTTAAATCCCTTATTTTTTCAAAAATTACGTTGCATGAAGATGAGTTTAAGCTTTATAGAAAACTATTTTATCTCATGTATAAAGACATTGCCAAACCAGATTTGTATGTGTATTTATATCAAAACACACAACGTCTTCAGGAAAACATAAAAAAACGTGGACGCGATTATGAGCAAAATATTGCTGATGAGTATCTGGAGAAAATTAACGCGGGTTATTTAGAGTTTTTAAAAAGCCAAATTGATTTTAATGTGAAAATAATTGATATCTCTGATAAAGATTTTGTAGCGAATCGAGAAGATTATTTAGGTATTTTAGATGCTATTTG
>JAHENA010000114.1 GCA_024643405.1 Flavobacteriales bacterium
CCATTTTTAATTTATATTAAAAAGTAATCTACAATATTAATTGGAGCTCATGTTTTAGCTGTACCAAAAAAGCCTTGAATTATCTACTGATTATCAAGGCTTTTTAAAAATTTGAAGTGGTGATTCTTTACTAATGGATTGATCTCCTCCCAAACATATTATGCTAATACTGAACATATTTGTTTTTAATATTCAGGATTTTAAGGCTAGTTCTCAAAAAAACGAATTCAGAAACCTATCAGGAATTAATAAGGTTATCATTTAACATTGATTATATTTGTTCTAATTCAAGCAACAAGCAAATTATGAAAAAACAACTCACAATTATTTTGCTTTTCTTTTGTGCAACTTCAGTTTATGCACAAAAAATGAAATTAGAAAAAGGGGCTTTAAAAAACCTGAAAGACATTAAGGAATATAGCCTCCAGTTTGATTATTCAAATTTAGAAATTCCAAAGTACAATTCGGAAGAAGATTTTCTAAAAGAGAAAATGAATATTAGAGAAGAAAAAGAACCTGGGGCAGGGGAAATATTTAAAACCTCATGGTTTGCTGATAGAGAAAATCGATATGAACCAAAGTTTATAGAATCATTTAATAAGCGATTTGAAAATGGAGAAATAAAGGTAGGTAAGAATTTAAGCACGAAATATTCAATGCTTGTAAAAACCTCTTTAATGTACCCTGGTTATAATGTAGGTGTATGGAGACAAAATGCAAAAATAGAAGCTACAATTACAGTATTTGAAACTAATTCACCAGATAATATTTTATTTTCAGGAAAATATACAAAAATAGAAGGTTTGGGTGCAGCAGGATATGATTTTGATTCTGGATTTAGAATTTCAGAAGCTTATGCGAAACTTGCTAAAGAATTTGCAAAGAATTTGCAAAGAATTTGAAGGCCAAAGCTCTTAAATAGTATAAGGCAAAAAAATATAGAATTAATCAATATTAGATTTTTTCTTCTTCTATTTTAATTATTTGTGCAACTGTCTTTATTAGTCTATGATGATTTTTAACAAATGGATTGGCCTCATCCCAAACATAACCAGCTAATACTGAACATATTTGTTTTTTTATCTCTGGATTCTCTGGTTGATGAAAAAATAGCTTTTGGAGATTTCCCGTATACCATTCCTTTACATAAGTTGCAAAAACATTAACCCCTTTTTTAATGTAATTGGAGTATTCGACTTCCCAATTAACTGTTTCGCCATGAAGCTCTTTAGTAATAAGCTTTGCTGCGAGAAGTGCTGACTCTGTCGCAAAAGTAACTCCCGAAGAAAATACAGGATCCAAAAATTCAGCACTATTTCCAGTTAACACATAACCTTTCCCGTAAAGTTGAGTTACCGACTTGGAATAGTTTTTAATTTCTATGGGATTAAAAATGAAATCAACATCCTTAAAGCGCTCGTAATAGTAATTTGAAAGCTTTAGCAATTCCTTAAATTTTAACGATGTATCTCCAACAAAGGATTCTATAAAATCAGTAGCGCCAACATAACCTATACTAGTATTGCCATTTGAAAATGGGATGACCCAGAACCAGGTTCGTGTGTCAATAACATCAAATGTTATTCGAGTGCCCTCCCAACCTTCAGGTCGATTAATATCATTTACATGTGTAAATATTGACGATTGTTTAGGCATTTCAGAAGATTTTTCTAGACCTAGAACCCTCGGTAATACTCTACCATAACCGCTAGAATCAATAATATACTTTGCATTAATTTCGTATATTTCTTCTTCACTGTTTTTTAGTGTCGTAATAGAAGAACCATCATCATTAAAAAAAACATTAACAACTTCGTGTTCAAAAACCAGATCTACTCCTCGTTTTTCGAGCTCTTTAGCTAATACATTGTCAAAATCTGCGCGAGGTACTTGCCATGTCCAATCCCAACCTTGAGTAAACTTCTCACTAAAATCGAAGTTACAAACTCTGTCTCCTTTAATAAATCGTGCGCCATTTTTAATTTCAAATCCGCATCGCTTTAAACAGTCCAACAAGCCAACTTCTTCAAAATGATCCATGCATCGGGGCAGCAAACTTTCACCAATTACAAATCTTGGAAATTTACTTTTTTCAATAACTTTTACTTTTATACCGTGGTTGTGTAAATAGGATGCCGCAATACAGCCAGAAGGTCCAGCACCAATAATTAAAACATCAACATGTATCATTTATATTTATAGTATAAAATCATTTATTATCTTAAATTTGTATTCAAAAGTAACTACTTTCATTAACTATAAAAAAAATTTAATTAAATATTCTGAACACAATAAAAATGTTAACACTTAACGGTACTTTAGGTATTGATGAATTTTATAAAATCATTTTTGAAGGTACTCCAATAGCCGTTGAAAATACTGTCATAGAAACTGTTGAAAAAAGCTTTGATTTTCTTAAGGATTTTTCCAAAAATAAAACCATTTATGGTGTAAATACAGGTTTTGGCCCCATGGCCCAATATAAAATAGCAGATTCTGAACGAATACAATTACAATACAATTTAATTAGAAGTCATGCGTCAGGTACGGGAGGCATAATTCCACCAATGTATGTAAAAGCAGCTATGTTGACTCGACTAAATACATTGTCATTAGGATATTCTGGAGTTCATAAATCTGTCATTGGATTGATGACCAGTCTTATCAACAAAAATATTACTCCAATTATTTATGAACATGGTGGTGTAGGAGCTAGTGGTGACCTCGTACAATTAGCACATCTTGCTTTGGTATTAATTGGAGAAGGACATGTATTTTATAAAGGAGAGCAACAATTAACAAAAGACGTTTTTGAGTTGGAAAACCTAAAACCAATTACAGTAGCTTTTCGTGAAGGATTAGCTTTAATGAACGGCACTTCTGTAATGACGGGCATTGGCATTATAAATACTATAAACACACGAAGGCTTTTAAACTGGCTTATTTTATGTTCTTCGGCTATCAATGAGATTGTTCAAGCTTACGACGATCATTTATCCTCCGAGTTAAATGAAACCAAAAAACATAAAGGTCAACGATTAGTGGCACAACAAATGCGGTCACATTTAAAGGATAGCAATTTAATTAGAAAAAGAGAAGAGTTTTTATATAATGAAAACCCTGATGTCACTGTTTTTGAGGAAAAAGTACAAGAGTACTATTCATTGCGATGTGTGCCTCAAATTTTAGGTCCCGTTTTAGATACTTTGAATATTATTGAACGTATTTTAATTGAAGAAGTGAACTCTGCAAATGATAATCCTATTGTAAAAGTAAAAGAACAGCATGTGTACCACGGAGGGAATTTTCATGGGGATTATGTATCTTTAGAAATGGATAAACTAAAATTAGTAGTTACTAAAATGAGTATGTTATCTGAACGTCAGTTAAACTATATGTTAAACCCAAACCTAAATAACATACTTCCTGCTTTTGTAAACCTTGGAAAGCTCGGATTAAACTTTGGTATGCAAGGAGTTCAATTTACTGCAACTTCAACAACTGCCGAAAACCAAATGCTATCAAATCCAATGTATGTGCACAGTATACCAAATAATAACGATAATCAAGACATCGTTAGTATGGGAACCAATGCAGCCTTAATCACCAAAAGAGTTATTGAAAACACCTTTGAAGTGGTCGCGATCGAAATGATTACCATCATACAAGCCATAGAATATCTTAAAATACAGGATAAAGTGTCTTCTAAAACAAAAAAAATGTACGATAGTATTCGCCATATAGTTCCTGTATTTATAGAAGATGTTGTCATGTATCCTTATGTAAATACCGTAAAATCCTTTATTATGAACCACGAAAATAATATTGTATGATTACCATGAAAACTACTCTAGTTACAATGCTTTTTTTAAGTGCTTTTTTTATGAATGCACAAGAATTGGCATTAGTAAGAGATAATGATTTATTTGGCTATATCGATACTTCTGGAAACTATATAATTCAGCCTGAATTTAAAAATGCATCAGATTTTTCAGAAGGATATGCCGCAGCCCTTAAAGATAAAAAATGGGGGCTGATAAATACTTCTGGACAATGGGTTCTTAACCCAGAATATGACAGAGTAAAAGATTATAATTCAGGTTATGTGCTAGTTCTGAAAGATGATCAGTGGAATTATATAAATACTGCAGGCGAAATTCTAAAAACGGATGTAACTGAAAAGTATTATGATTTTAATGATGGTGTCGCCTTTTTTAGAAAAGACAAGAAGTTAGGCCTTTTAGGAACAGATGGAAACTTAGTAATAGAACCCACTTATGATGTCATTAAGCCATTTGTTGATGGTCATGCAAGAGTAAGAAATGGAGATTATTGGGGAATGATAGATAACAAAGGGAATGTTTTTATCCCATTAGAATATTCAGAGTTGGGAGATTATAATAGAAATGGCGTTTTTGGGAAAAAAGGTGAAACTTTTGGGGTCATTTTTAAAGATGTTTTTAACACCATGATTGGTGTTGACAAAATTTGGGACTTCACCGATAATTCAGCCTTAACATATGCTCGAAGCAATAAATTAATTGGGTTTATCAACAATCAAGGCCAATGGGTTATAGAGCCAAAGTATGAAAAAGCAAGAGAATTCAATAATGGATTAGCCCCGGTTTTTAAAAATGGTAATTGGGGTTATATTAATGAAAAAGGAGAAGAAGTAATCCCATTTAGTTTTAAAGATGCTGAAACATTTTCAGAAAATGGGTTAGCGCCAGTGAAAGAGAAAAAATTGTGGGGATTTATTAATAAAAGTGGAAAATTAATAATCCCAGCTGAATATCAAATTACAGCGGGAGGATTATCATTATTTGAAAAAAATCCATTAAAAGGATTTCATAACGGTTTGGCTCGTGTAAATCGTGATAAAAAATGGGGTTTCATTACTGAAAAAGGAGAAGTATTAGGGGGTAAGTGGCATCAAAATGCCGAACTATTTGCAAATACCAAAAAGTAAAATTCACGAATTTCAAATGAGCGAAAATAATAAGAATATTACTAAACATGCTTTAATAACTGGTGGGTCAAGGGGTATTGGTAAAGCAGTCTGTATTCAACTGGCCAAAGACTCCAACTATCATATTTTAATAAACTATCAAAGTAATAAACAAGCGGCGCTAGACACTTTAAAAGAAGTTGAAAATGCAGGTGGTTCTGGTGAGATTCTACAATTTGATGTGACAAAAATTAATGAAGTGCACTCGGTCCTTGATATTTGGCACGACAAAAATAAAGATGCTATTATAGAGGTTATTGTAAACAATGCGGGAATTACAAAGGATGGCTTATTTATGTGGATGAAACCAGAAGATTGGAACAATGTAGTCAATACCAGCCTTAACGGGTTTTTTAATGTGACACAACATTTAATTCAAAAGCTATTGGTACACAAATACGGTCGTATAATAAACATAGTCTCACTTTCAGGGCTTAAAGGTACACCTGGGCAAACCAATTATTCGGCAGCTAAAGGAGCCGTTATAGCGGCAACAAAAGCACTGTCGCAAGAAATAGCCAAACGGAATATCACAGTTAATGCTGTAGCTCCTGGATTTATTAAGACCGATATGACTGCCGAACTCGATGAAAAAGAATTAAAAAAATTAGTGCCAGCAAATCGTTTTGGTGAGACCGAAGAAGTTGCTCATCTGGTTTCTTTTTTAGTGTCCGAAAAAGCTTCATACATTACTGGTGAAGTTATTAATATTAATGGCGGAATATATTCATAAATAAATAAGGAAAATATGCGAAGAGTTGTAATTACAGGGATGGGAATATATTCATGTATAGGCAAGAATTTAGAAGAAGTAAAAACATCACTCTATAATGGCGTTTCAGGAATTATTTTGGACGAAAATAGGATTCCATTTGGATATCGATCTTGCTTAACAGGTATGGTCGAGAAACCCGATTTACAAAAATACTTGACCAGAAGACAACGTATTAGTTTGGGAGAGGAAGGCTATTATGCATTTATAGCAACCATGGAAGCATTGGAAAATGCTAAAATATCAGAAGAATATCTTGACAAACACGAAGTGGGTATTTTATATGGTAATGATAGTACCGCAAAATCAGTTATTGAATCTGTAGATAAAATCAGAGAAAAAATGGACACCACTATGGTTGGATCTGGAGCTATTTTTAAAGGAATGAACTCGTCTATAACCATGAATCTAGCTACCATATTTAAACTTAAGGGTATAAACTTTACTATTAGTGCCGCTTGTGCTAGTGGTTCTCATGCTATCGGAATGTCGTATCAGCTTATTAAGAGTGGCCTTCAGGATTGTATTATCTGTGGTGGAGCCCAGGAGATTAATGAACTTGCTATGGGGAGTTTTGATGGGTTGGGTGTATTTTCAATGAATTTACAAAATCCTAAAAAAGCATCACGCCCTTTTGATAAAGATCGTGATGGATTAGTGCCAAGCGGTGGTGGCGCCACATTAATTGTAGAAAGCTACGAGTCTGCAATAAAACGAGGAGCGCCCATTTTAGCTGAAATAATTGGCTATGGTTTTTCTTCAAATGGAGAACATATTTCAACGCCTAATGTTGAAGGGCCATCTAGAGCTATGAAAAAAGCCATCGAACAAGCTAATATAAAACCAAGCTCTATTGATTATGTAAACGCACATGCAACTTCAACCCCAGTAGGCGATACTAACGAAGCGAAAGCAATATATGAAGTTTTTGGAGAAAAAGGGCCCTATGTGAGCTCTACAAAATCTATGACAGGGCACGAGTGTTGGATGGCAGGAGCTAGTGAAGTTATTTATTCTATGCTTATGATGCAGCATTCATTTATTGCACCCAACATTAATTTGGAAAGTCCTGACGAACATGCCGTCAAATTAAATTTAGTAAGGAAAACGTTAGATAATAAAATTGATGTATTTTTGTCGAATTCTTTTGGATTTGGAGGAACAAATTCGGCATTAATAATAAAAAAATTATAAAAATAGAAATGGATAAAGAAGTTATTATTGAAAAAATAAACAGCTTTCTTATAGATGAATTTGAAGTTGAAGCAAGTGATATTTTACCTGAAGCTAATTTAAAGGAAACACTTGAACTTGACAGTCTGGACTTTGTTGATTTAGTAGTGGCAATCGAAGCTAACTTTGGTATCAAATTAACAGGTGAAGATTTTGTAAACATTGTAACACTTCAGAATTTTTATGACCTTATTCAGAATAAATTAAGCTAAACTCATACAAAAAAATCGAATGGCTACTGAATGGGAAGGAAAATCCAGAGGTTCAGTTTTGGGATATAAAATATTCGTGTTTTGTATTAAAAAGCTAGGGTTACGGTTTGCTTATTTTGTACTACTTTTTGTTGCTGCCTATTTCTGCTTTGTTTCTAAAAACAATACCAC